>CAZEWV010000068.1:0-7795 GCA_964516025.1 uncultured Eubacteriales bacterium | reverse complement strand
AAACGGAATGAAATGGGACAGATTGCCGTACAGGCTGCGGCTGCAGTCGGATACAGGAATGCAGGTACGGTCGAGTTTGTCGTGGATAAAGACAAAAAAATATACTTTTTGGAAATGAATACCCGTCTGCAGGTGGAGCATCCCATCACAGAAATGGTGACGGGTATCGATTTAGTGAAAAGCCAGATTAAAATCGCTGCCGGTTGGCCATTGGATTTTTCTCAGGAAGAGATTCAACCTAGAGGCCATTCTATCGAATGCCGAATCTATGCAGAAGATCCGGACCAAGGATTCATGCCTTCACCAGGGAAAATTAAGCATTTGAGAGTTCCTTCAGGAGGTTTGGGTGTCCGTTTGGATTCAGGAATCTATGAAGGATACTGTGTTCCACTGGAATATGATCCGCTGCTTTCCAAGCTGATTTCTTGGGGCCGGACAAGAGATGAAGCCATTGAGAGAATGAAAAGAGCACTCTGTGAATACCGAATCTATGGGATCAAAACCAACATTCCCTTTTTCAAACGAATTCTCCGGCATCCAAAATTTATTTCCGGAGATTACAATACACATTTTATTGCCAATCTTGAAAAAGTGACAGATGATTTGGGCTCGGAAGAAAAAACGGTTGCTTTGATTACGGCAGGAATAAAAAGCTACCTGGAAAATCAGGTCAGTCAAACATCAAGGAAATTAGGCCGAGGGAGCCATTGGAAATTTCAAGGACGGATGTTTAACTTTACTAACAGGCGTTGAGATGAATGTTTCATTTTGGCTTGAAGATAAAGAATACTCGTTGGATATCGTCAAACAGGAGAAAAATGAATTCCAAGTGTTTTTTGGAAAAACTACCCATCATGTGGCTTGCGAGTTTTTGGGAGACAATGAAGTTCTTCTGAGCATTGATGGAAAGATACACTCGGTCGTATTTTTTTCGAATAAAACATCTCATTCGGTATATATTAATGGAAAAAAATTCACGATTGAGAGGAAGTCTCTGCATAAGATCCCGGGAGGCAGGCACGGTGAGCAAAAGAAAAGAGATGTCAAAACATCCATGCCTGGAAAAGTCATTAAGGTGTTGGTCCAGGAAGGAGATAAAGTCCAAGAAGGCCAGGCTGTCTTGGTTCTTGAGGCAATGAAAATGCAGAATGAAATCAAATCTCCCCAGAATGGACGGATCAGCCGAATCGATCCTCAAGCGGGAGAATCCGTGAAAACCGGGGCTCTCCTTTTTTCTGTAGAGTGTTAGAGGGGCAAAAGCCACTGAAACGAATAATCTTATGAAACGGAAAAGAAAATTCAAGTCCCTAATTATCACAGGGATCATTTTCCTTGTTATTTTTGGAGCAGCCCTTGTCTTAAAAAACATATTTCTTCAACAGATAAAAAAACAAATTCAATCCAGTTTTGGTTATTCGCAGCTTCATCTCAATATTTTCCCCCCAAAATTGATCATCGAGGATGCCAGATCCACCACCTCTTCACCTTTTTTTTCGGCCGAAAAAATTTCTGTCAATATGTCCGTTCAAGCTCTTTTCTCACGAGAAAAGCCGTTTCAAGTATTGATCGAAAAACCCATCTTTAGATTTTATGAGTCATCAGAAACGAGAGAGAGCCAGAAACAACTGCCCTTCCAGATCAGCCTTCCTTTTGCTTTAGAAATGGGATGGGTTAGTGAAGGAGAGCTGTATTATTGGGGAAAAGAGGACCGATTGCAGGTCAAGAAAATAAATGCGATATTCAGTCAAAGAAGAGATTTGTATTCTCTGTTGGTTGAAAGCAGTGAAGCTGTTTATTACTCCAGTTTGAATCCGAATCCTATTGAAGGGACCTTTAGCCTTTCTCTTGAAGGACGGGGTGAAGATGTCAATATCAAAAAATTGCGAATCAACAGTCCATCTGCTATTTTCCGAGCTCAAGGGAGCATGACAAATCCTTTGAATCCAGAGTTCAATTTGACAAGTTCCTTTAATATCAAATCGGATTTGATTGCCCGTCTTCTAAGACTTCCTTTTGAGTGGGAGGGAGAGGTAGACGGGAAGGGGAATATTGTCCGAAAAGATGAGAACCTTCAAGTTAATGCTGATTTTTCGAGTCGAACGCTGCACTTAAACAGTGTGAACATGGGAAGAGTTAATGGGACGGTCAACATCGACAACACGTCTGGTGGCAGGGTGGATGTGAATATCCGAAGGAGTGGACTTGCAGCCGAACATATGGAGTTCCGTTTTAAGGATAAAAAAGTCCAAGGGAAGGCCTTTGGAGTTCACATTGATCCCGTAATGAAGTTTCTTTTACTTCCCTGGCCTGTGCCCTCTAAGACTTGGGGGAGTTTTACTGTTGAAAACAAAAAATTGACTGTGGATGCAGAGCTCAGGGATGATTTCCAAGATGTGGAGCCTGCTGAATATCCTCTTCAAGGAAATGTGCATGTGGATTGGGATGGCCGGAACGATGTATCTTTTTTTTCCGAAAATATTGTCACTCAATTTGCCGAAATGGAAGTCCGGGGAGATGTTCGAATAGGACAAAGTTTGGATATTGTGCTCAGGGGAAATGTGTTTGATGTCAATCAGGCACGCGAGTTCACATCACAAATATTAAATAGTGAATTCGAACTCCCTGAGATCAGGGGATCAGGTGAAACAAATATTTATATTTATGGAGATATAATTACTCCTGATGTGCGAGGTGATTTTTCGTGGTCTTCGGCAGGTTTTGCAGAATTTGATATGGGGACAGTTACTGGAGAAGCGGAATTTGTCCGAAATGAATTCTATGGTAATTTTGCATTTGACCATCCCTCTGCTCGAGGACGTGCCCAAATATCTGCAAAAGATAAAAAGGTCGAGGGGAATTTATATTTAGAGAATGGGGCTTTAGAACACATTCTGCCAATACTAAATGTGGCTCTTCCTATTCAAGGGCAGGCCGCAGGTGAATTTAAACTTCTTGGAGAAGACCAAAACATCAATATCCGGGGAAGTTTTTCAAGTCCGTCTGTTGAATTTGTCGGCCAGCATTTAACTCAGCTACAGGGGCGATTAAATTGGAAGGACAACACTTTATCTTTCTCAGATCTGGAATTCCAGTTACATGGGGGGCATATACGCGGATCGACCTTGCTGGCCTTATCACGAAGAGAATTTGAAGTGGATGTCGCGGCTGAAAACGTCAATTTGACTTCAATTTTTCCTTCCATTAAGGGATTCCTTTCGCTGGATCTCAAAGGGGAAGGAGCTTTCGGTGAGAATTCCTCAGGGAAATTTGTCATCAAACCTCTGTTTCTGAAGCCCTTCCAGGAGACTGAAGTGGAAGGTGAGGTCATGCTGGGATTCACCGAGGAAAAGATCAAGGTGTCCCTTGATGGCAACTTTCTTCCAGGTGACAATCCAATTCACGTCTCATTGGATATTCCTCTGACATCTGAGATGATCACAGGTGATATTCGAGGTTCTTTCAGCAATTATGACCTTCTCATTCCGTGGAAAGGAGCTCAAGGCCGCATCAATTATCTTGGGGAACTAAAAAGTTTAAGTCGTTCTGTTGAAGTCAAAGGAGCGATTGATTTTCAAGGCTCTTTATTTCCTTTTCCCAGGTTTGCCTATGCTTTGCGTGATTATTCGGGCCTGATTTTTATTGAAAATGAAACACTGACTCTCCGTGCTCTACAGGGAAAGATGGCAGGAGGAGATGTCCAGGGTCAGGGTGTCGTCCGACTGGGCAAAAATGGAATGGAAACGATCGACTTAAAAATGGAAGGAAAAAATTTTCTCTTTTATCCTTTGGAAAGGACGCGGGCGGTTGCCGATGGGAGCTTAAATTTAATCAAGGATTCAGAGCGTTTTGTTTTGAATGGAGATTTTGATATCCAGAGATTGTCATGGCAGCGGGAGTTGGATGAAAGATTTGTTTTTTATTCCGCTTCCGATTTCCAATCAGATCGAGAAAAAGGCTTTCTTGATGATCTCAACTTAAATATTCGCCTCCATGCGGATGATAACGCCTGGATGGAAAACACTTTGGGACGGATTAGGGGCAGGTTTGATTTAACTGTTTCAGGAAATATGAGACTGCCAATTGTACTCGGAGATATCGAGGCTTTGGAAGGTCATGTTTTTTTCCAAGACAGAGAATTTGATATTATTAGAGGTAGAGTAAGTTTTTCAAACCCAGTGACCATTGAACCCTACCTGAGTTTTTCCGGTGAGACCTATGTGAAAGACTTTCGGGTCACCTTTTCATTAGATGGACTGCTGGATAAGCTTAATCCTGAGTTCAGTTCTTCTCCACCACTTCCTCCTGAAGATGTCCTGGCCCTTCTGGCTTTGGGGGAGTCCTTTCGACGCACCTACCACTATGACCGGAGCACTCGGCAGAGCACCGCGTCTTTGGTGAGCTTCCAACTCTCAGAGGAGGCCAAAAAGAGCGCGGACAAACTTTTCCGTCTTGACCGTTTTAGGATCGATCCTTTTGTTTTAGGATCTTCGGCAGAAATGACGGCCAGGCTGACCCTCGGAAAAAGAATTTCCAGGAACTTTTTTATCCTATACTCAACTAATCTGACAACGCAGAGGGAGGAGATTGTACGGATAGAATGGGAGTTGACAAATGACCTGTCCATCGTTGGCACCCGGGATGAAACGGGCAGGATCAGTTTTGATATCAAAATTCATAAAAGATTCTGATATGGAAAGAAAAAAACGATTCTACATAAGTTTATATCTTTTTGTCCTGTTCTTCTCTATTAATCCTTTTCCTACTATTTGCCAGGACAGAGTTAACAATAGACCTATAAACAGCGTTTTGGTACTGATAGATGGTGAATCCAAAGAAGGAGAATTGGGAGAACTCATTCCGATCACTCCTGGAGATATTTTTTCCTTGAAAGTAATAAGAGATGCCGTTAAGAATATATATAAATCGGGTTTGTTTGCGGATGTCCAGGTTTATATCGGTGACGGCACTGAAGTGGATCTGACATTTTCTCTCACAAAAAACCTGTTTGTTCGTAATATCCAGTTTTACGGTTATGAGGATGTGTCTCGAAAGAAATTAAGGGAAAATCTGTTTGTGCTTCAAGAGGGACGTTCTTTCTCCAGCGAGAAGTTATCAAAAGCAAAAAATGAGCTCAAGAGTGTATTGGAAAATGAAGGTTATTTTAGTCCGGATATTGAAGCCTCAACCAATGTTGATAGGGTGAACTCACAGGTGGATATCCGTTTTGATATTCGCTCAGCCAGAAAATATATGGTAGGGGAGATTTCTTTCAAAGGTGAGCTCCTTGTCCCGGAAGCAACTCTGAAAAAGAAAATGCACACACAAACAGGAAGGGAATTTATTCCGGTCGTTCTGGAAGAAGATCTTGGCAGGATCAGAGAAATCTACCTTGAATTAGACTACCAGAGAGTCGAAGTGGAGATTATTGAGAAAGCGTTTGATGAGGAGAGAGGCCGAGTGTCCTTTCTCCTTAATGTAACAACCTACGAGAAGATCGAGATAGTTGTTGAAGGTGCGGATATACCTCTGGAGCTATTAAAGCCCATATGGGTAGCAGGAGTTTTCGAGGAGTGGAGTTTATCTGAGGGAAAGGCCAAGATCATCAATTATTTAAGGGAAAAGAATTATCTGTTTTCCGATGTGACACCCTCGATAAAGAGAGAAAATGAAAATCTTTTTGTTACTTATAAAGTCGTTCTCGGCGAAAAAGCGAAAATTCAGAATATAAAAATAGAGGGGGCGTTATTTTTTACTCCTTCACAAATCCGGGAAGAGCTGAGAATTCCAGAAAAGATCCCTTTTTTTGGAAAGATCAATGGTGCCAGATTGTATGAGCTCTTAAGAGAGATCGAGTCCCTATACCGGACAAGGGGATTTCGCGAGACAAAAGTTGTCCTGGACTTTATGAAACTGCAGAATGCAGTCAAACCTATCATCAACATTGAAGAAGGCCAGCAGGACATCATCGATCAGATTTCGATGGAGGGATCCCTTTCCTATCCTGATGAGCAGTTGTTTATGGAGATCAGCAGTTCCGAAGACGGAGCCTTCTTCCAACCCAATATTCAAAGGGATGTGGACAGGCTTGAGAATTTTTACATGAATCAAGGATTTCGGGATTCGTCGGTAAGGGCTGTTGTTCAACAGGGAGAAGAGGGGAACTACTCTATCCGCTTCCAAATTAATGAGGGGCGGAAAGTTATTGTTGATAACATCATCATTTCCGGGAATGAGGTTACGCGTAAAAATATTATTTTAAGAGAACTCCTGATTAGAGAGGGAGATTTTGCGTTTTATGATTCGATTATAGCCACGAAACGTCGGCTTGAGGGGCTTAGAATTTTTACGCAGGTCAAGATTGAAGAAATCCCTGTTTCACTAGACCACATCAATCTCATCATCAGTCTGATCGAAGGTGAAAGAAATTATGCCAGTTTGGGATTGGGCGTAGAGACAAAAAATGTTCCAAATTCCTTTGCCGTATGGGATTATGTGGTCAGGCCCAGGGGGACGGCAGAACTGATCCGCAGTAATATTTTTGGGTCGGCTTCGCAGCTCAGTCTGGTTGGGCAGGTCAGTCTTAGAGAACAAAGGGCCGTTGCTTCCTGGGAACAATCCTATTTTCTTGGAATCCCCACCCGATTGTTTGTGAATGCCTGGTTGGAAAGAGAAGAGAGAGAGAGTTACAGTTTTGAAAGGAGCGGCTTAAGTCTTTCAATGTTCCATACCCTTTCTGAAAAGGAAGAAATGGTTTTATTGACCACAATGAAATATGCGCGGACGACCCTGTTTGAACTCTGGGTGTCCGAATCCGAAGTGGACCGCCAACATTTTCCTTTTTCCACGACCTCAATCTCGGGAAGTTTTATCTGGGATAAAAGGGATGATCCTTTTAATCCGGAGAGGGGATTTTTCTTGAGTTCAGTTCTGGAATGGGCCTATCCGCTCTTTAATGCAGAATCAAATTATCAGAGAACATTTTCAAAATACCAGCACTATATTCCCATTCTATCAGGGGTGACCTTCATTACCACAACTCGACTGGGTTTGGGCAGAGGAAGAATGCCTATTCATGAAAGATTTTTTGCAGGCGGGAGCAATTCTTTCCGTGGTGTGGAATTCGATGAGCTGGGACCGCAGGACCCAAATTCGAACAATCCTATTGGAGGAAAGGCGATAGTACTCTTTAATTTTGAAACCACTTTTCCGATCCTCTCAAAAATGGAAAATCTGTTTGGGACTGTATTTTTTGATACGGGCAATGTTTTTGAAAGGCGGAAGCAGGTGAGCTTCATCAATTTTCAAAATGCTGTTGGATTTGGTCTGCGCTACCGGACTCCCTTGGGTCCAATCCGTTTTGAACTGGGATGGAATCTCAATGCACCGCCTGGTGGACGCAAACCGCTCGTCTTTATCACTATCGGCAATGTTTTTTAAACCTATAAATCTTGCTCGGCTTAGTTTGCGACGGGGATTGTGTTTGTTCCTGTCTATGTTTCTTATGGTGTCCTCTACCCGTGTCTCTTTTTCTAGGGCACAGGAAGTCATTGATCAGATTGCCGCCGTGGTGAATGATTACGTGATTACTCTGTCCGATGTGAAAATTGTTGCGTCTTTTAATCTGTTCGATGAGGAGATATTGTCACAGGAAAAGGATTCTCTTGTGATCCTCGATTGGCTTATCAATCAAAAGTTGGTTATAGGATTAACACAAGAGAGCAGTCCTATCGAACCCGAAGACATTGAAGCCGCCTATCAATCCCTTCTTTTTAAACTGGGAAATGAAGCGGTCAAA
>CAZEWV010000067.1:0-10410 GCA_964516025.1 uncultured Eubacteriales bacterium | reverse complement strand
ACCCAAGCGAGGTCCAATGCCAACTGGATCAAGTATTCTCCACAGCAAAAGAACCTCCTTTCCACTGAGACGACGGAAGTTCTCTGCTCTATTCATGTACCAGAGGACCAGGTCTTTGTGGGGACATTCTGGAGCGTGATTATTATTGAATCCACTCCAGTCAAGCGCTATGCGGTTCAAATCATCACACACATCGGTTTGACTGGCCGTGTTCAAGTGGAGTTCATAAAAACGGCGCTCGTTAGAGGAGGAGAGAAGGCGTACCTTCAAGTGGATGTGAAAAATACTGGCGAGAGAGGGCTCAGCCCTTCCCTTTATGTTGAGATGTATGATGAAGGGGGAAATTTTGTGGGAAAAGTCGAGGGGGGGACTTGGCGTATTTATCCGGAAACCTCTGTCCGGTATCGGGTTGATGTGACGCATCTTCCTGCTGGGATTTACAAAGCGATAATTTTGGTGGACAACCTTGATGAACATATCTTTGGTACAAAATTTGTTCTTGACCTCACCTCTCATTGATACAATCCAAATCCATCATCCTCCCAGATTTTTTTCAGTCAATCCTGGATATAGACCTCCGTCATTCCTGTGCTCATCTTGCTTCGATGCGTTTTTTCTTATAAAATAAACAGGTATATTTGACGTGATTCCCCAAAAGACGATGGATATAACGAAGGATTATTACCAGCTTGAAAAGAACATCATGCTCCTCAAGCAGGAGATTGATGATGTGCGTGCCAGCGAACCTCCGGATCAACATGAGCGGATTACTCATCTTCGAGAACAAATTCTTTCAGAATGGGAAGGCATCAAACCCCATCTGACTCCGATGCAGATCGTGCAGTTGGCCCGGCATCCTCAGCGGCCCTACACTCTAGATTATCTGGATCACCTCACGGATGATTTTTTGGAATTTCATGGTGACCGCAGGGCTGGAGATGATCCCGCCATTGTGGCTGGATTTGGATTCTATCGAGGACGAACGGTGGCATTTATCGGACACCAGAAGGGGCGGACGACCAGAGATCGTATTGCAAGAAATTTTGGTCAACCCAACCCTGAAGGATACCGTAAGGCTCTGCGGATCATGAAGCTGGCGGAAAAATTTGGCTTTCCCATCATCACTATGATCGATACACCCGGGGCCTATCCAGGAATCCAGGCCGAGGAACGAGGGCAAGCTGAAGCCATCGCCTTCAACTTGAAGGAGATTTCTAAACTCAGGGTTCCTGTAGTCAACATCGTTATTGGGGAGGGAGGCAGCGGAGGGGCACTGGCTGTTGGAGTGGGAGATGCCATCTTGATCCTTGAAAACTCCTTTTATTCCGTGATCTCTCCTGAGGGGTGCGCAGCCATTCTTTGGAAGGACCAGAAAGCTGTTGCTCAGGCTGCTGAGAATTTAAAATTTCTTTCGAAAGATCTGCTTGAATTTGGAATCGTGGACAAGATCATTCCTGAACCACCGGGTGGCGCCCATCTCGATTACGATGTTATATTCAAAAATGTCGATAAACACTTGAATCAGACACTCAAGCGACTCGAACAAAAAACCCCCGAAAAAAGAATCGAGGAACGTTATTTGAAGTTCAGGAAGATCGGGATTTTCCAGGAAAAATGACGGGTAAATTCAAAACCAAACACATTCCGTCTATCAAAGGAACCAAAGATATTCTTCCTGATGAAGTCGGAAAGTGGCAGAAAGTTGAAGTTGTTGCAAAAAGAATCTTTGAATCCTATGGATACAGGGAAATCCGCACACCTGTCTTTGAAGCCACCGAACTGTTTGAGAAAGGAACGGGAGAAACGACGGATATCGTCATCAAGGAGATGTACACCTTTACTGATAAAGGTGGACGCTCGCTGACCCTAAGGCCTGAATACACCCCATCTGTGGTGAGGGCAATCATCGAAAAACGGCTTGATCTCAAACCGCAGCCCATGAGGTTTTATTTCATTGGGCCGATGTTCCGTTACGATAAACCACAAAAGGGTCGTTACCGTCAGTTTCATCAGATCGATATTGAAGTGTTCGGCGAAGAAGATCCTGCCATAGATGCAGAAATTGTCCAGATGGCGGATTTTTTTCTCAAACATCTGAGAGTTATAAATACAAAAATTATCGTCAATTCGGTCGGCTGCAAAGAGTGTCGGCCCTCATATCTGAAAAAACTGCGTGCGGCGGCGGAAAAAGAAAAAGAGCATCTCTGCGATGACTGCCTAAGGAAAATAGAGACCAATCCGCTGCGTATATTTGACTGTAAAATCACCACTTGCCGGGACACGGCCAAGAATTTTCCGAAAATCACCGACAGTCTCTGTACAGAATGTAAAACACATTTCCAAATGTTCTGTTTTTTTTTGGATTTATTCGGAATCACATTTGTGGTCGATCCCCTCCTTGTTCGCGGGATTGATTACTATACCAAGACGACTTTTGAAATTGTGTCATCTAAACTGGGCGCTCAGGATGCTATTCTAGGAGGAGGACGGTATGATGAGATGATGAAGGATTTTGGAGGCCCGGATATCTGTGGGATCGGATTTGCCATGGGAATGGAAAGACTGTTGGATATTGTGCCGTTTGAAGGAGAGAAACAAGAATTGGTGTATGTGGCCTACCTGGGAGAATCGGCCAAAAGAGCCGGGATGAAAATAGCCAAGCGCATGCGGAAAGAGGGAAGAGAGACGCTGATTGAGTACAGGGAACGGAGCCTGAAGAGCCAGATGAACAGAGCTAATAAACTGAAGGCCTCATGGGTACTGATTGTGGGCGAAGATGAAGTCAAAAAAGGCACATTCCAGCTCAAGAACATGAAAACAGGAGAGCAGGTTGAAGAGGGCGAAGAGAACATCCTCAAAATTATCGAGGATGGATAATGAAACCTAAGACTCAATCCGGAAGGAAAAGAACAAACTACTGCGGCCTGCTCAGGAAAAACCATGTCGGCCAGCAGGTGACCCTCTTTGGATGGGTACACAAGCAGAGGGACATGGGGAGTCTGGTTTTTATCGACCTCTGGGACAGAGAGGGCCTTGTTCAGGTCGTTGTTTCATCTGAGGACAAACCTCTTCTTGTCTTGGCAAAAGAGCTGAAGATGGGTTATGTTGTCGGGGTGACCGGGATTCTCAGGAAAAGAGAAGACAGTTTGAGGAATCCCGAACTCCCTACAGGAGATGTAGAAGTGGAGGCCCAAAAACTCTCGATCCTCAACTCATCCGCCGTGCCCCCCTTTGTTTCAGCCGATCCTCCCCAGGCATCGGAGGAGCTCAGGCTCAAATACAGGTATTTAGACCTGCGCCGGAATTCCATGCAGAGCAATTTTAAGCTCCGTCATCAAGCGGCTCTCAAAACTCGCAATTTTTTAAGCGAGAAGGGTTTTTATGAAATCGAAACGCCTTTCCTGACGAAATCGACTCCGGAGGGAGCGCGTGATTATCTTGTACCCAGCCGGGAATATAAAGGTCGATTTTTCGCCCTTCCACAATCTCCTCAAATCTTTAAACAGATTCTGATGATTTCCGGATTTGAAAGATATTTCCAGATCGTCCGGTGTTTCCGTGATGAGGACTTAAGAGCGGACCGCCAGCCTGAGTTCACACAGATCGATATCGAAGCGAGCTTTATCACCCGGGAAGAGATTTTTTCTCTCAATGAAATGTTGATGGCAGAGTTGTTCCGCATAATCGATGTTGAAGTGGAGCGTCCCTTCCCATGCCTTTCCTATGAAGAGAGCATGGACAGATATGGAACCGACAAGCCAGATTTACGTGCAAAGATCGAAATTCTAGATCTTACAAGTCTTGGAAAAGATCTGGATTCTGACATTTTAAAAATGGCGCTCAATTCAGGTAGAGTCATAAAAGCCTTTGTTCTTGAAGGCGCGGGAAATTATTCTCGCAGCCAGCTGGACAAGCTGAATACAAAAGCCAGAGAGCAGGGTGGCAAGGGAGTCATCTGGATTAAAAAGACAGATGAATTTAGATCATCCCTGAGGCTTCCACCGGGGCAATTCGAAATGATCTGGGAGCGCTGCAGAGCGAGGGACTCGGACCTGATTCTTCTGGTTGCGGATGAAAAAAGGCGGGCTCAGGAACTATTGGGAAGTTTCCGGGCGGATTTTATCAAAACCCTGGATAAAAAAGATTCGGTCTATAAATTTGTCTGGGTGACAGATTTTCCTCTTTTTGAGTGGAGCGAAGAGGAAGGACGTCTTGTTTCCATGCACCATCCCTTTACTTCTCCCATAGAAGAGGATTTGGGGTTTTTGGAAGAGGATCCACAGCGAGTCAAAGCCCAGGCCTACGACCTTGTGCTCAACGGCACAGAAATTGGAGGGGGTTCGATTCGAATACACGAACAGGAAATTCAGGAAAAAATATTCAATATTCTGGGATTAACTCCTGCAGAAGCCCAGGAGAAATTTGGATTTTTCTTGGAAGCCCTTCGCTACGGAGCTCCCCCCCATGGAGGGATTGCTCTAGGATTTGACCGGCTTGTAATGCTTCTAGCCGGAGAAGAGTCCATACGGGAGGTCATCCCCTTTCCAAAGACCACTAGTTCTCTGTGTCTGATGACGGGCTCTCCTTCAAGCGTGAGAAGCCGGCAGCTGGATGAACTGGGAATCAAAAAGAAAGATTAGACTAGAAAGCAGGTTTTAGGCGCCTTGTCTCTGTGAAAAGAGCGCTGACAATAGAGAGAAATGTAAACAGAAAGGTTTTCCACAGGGCGGAAACTCCCACCTGACCTAAAAACTGCATCGCGGAAAGGATTTTATTCCCTGAAGGGAGTACAAACACACCCATGGTCGTGTCCAGAAGGGCATAACACAGGGCAAGCGCAATTCCTCCTGATGCACTCAGCAGAATCCTTTTGGACATCCGGGCTCCTCCGGCCCAAACTGTAATGGCCACCCCAGTCAAAATCGGAATCCACATTACGATCCACCAGATATTTTTCAAGCTTGGCAAGGTACCTGTTTGCAAAAAGTAAAACCATCCAATTGCAGCAAGGACTACCAATCCGGCAAAAACACAAAGGGAGATATGCCAGGCTCGCGTCTTTAAGCCCTTCCTCCGTTCTTGACGTTCACGCAGCCGGCGTCGGATTGTGAGGGGATAGTTGTAGAACATGTCGAAAACAGCATGTTCCAAGAGGGCGCCTCTTTCTCCGAAGATGGGAACGATATGAACGGCCCCGGTGGCCCAGTGCCCGGCCATAAAACGCGCAAGATCTGAATACCGGTAGGCCATCTGGATGGGGAAAGCGAGATAGCCGATGTATTTAAAAAAGCTGAGGAAAAATGCGATGTTGTAATCCTTAAAGTTTCGTTCTCGAATGACCAGAACAGTCACATATAACCCGCGGACAATGGAGCCGGGGGAAATCGGCGTGACCTGGAATAGACCAAGGATGAGTGCGGCGCTGAGAGACGCTTCCTGCCAGGACAGTTCGGGATGCAGCCTCACATAAGCAAAAGCCACAATCACAGATACAATCTGGGTGACGGGAAGGGTACAGACATGGACGGCCATACTCTTGAGATATTTTTGGATAAACGGCTCTTTGATCTGAGCATTGATGTCGGCCGCCTCCTTTTCTGTCAGCATCCCGTTTTTCTGTCCCTGAGACACCATATCTCGCAGCCATTCCTCTCGTGCGGCCTGCTTGAAATACAGCCTGATAGGCCGGGCAAAAATATTGTCTAATACCTGCAGAAAAGTCTGCCTGTCCGTAAAAAACCTGTGGAGTCCAGCAGGAAGAAATGACAGCGGAAAATGAAACATATAAGACAGTGGAGAGTCAACTAACCGTAGGGTTCTGTTCGCACTGACTCGTCCCCCCCTGTGCCAGCTGATGAGGCGTTCGGCTCTTTTTGCCCTGATGGCTCGGCTGAAATAATTTAGACTGGAGAGAAGCTGTTTGTAGTGAAGGCGGGAGTCCGCTCTTCCCCATAGTTTGCGGATGAAACGGCCCAGGATGGGGATGAACCCAAGGAAAGTGAAGAGGAGGGAAAGGAACACCTTTTTTGAAAGCTTTTCTGTGGCCTTATCATCTGTGATATTTCGGATGCGCCAGCTCTGGATATTTCCCTTTCTGATGGACGACCAGAGTTTTCTCTTGTAGAGGAGATTGACATGATGATGGGAGATATCAGGCAGGGATTCCCTGTAGAGCTTTTCGGAAGTTTTCAGCTCCTCAAGAGCAGCTTCCATTCCAGAGAAAGCGTCAGGATTTTGGTTGACGAATTCCTGGAGTTTTTTAATATTTCCTCGGTCAAACTGAACCCAGCTGCCCCGTGTGATCCCCTTCAGGATAAGACTGAAGTCTTTGGGGCACATCGGGATAAAAGGGAGAAGCGCCAGCCCTGCCCGGAAATCCACGGCGACCAGACCCTCATCAGGAGCAGGATCGCTGGATATTCGCTTGAGGGCATTGGGTTGACTCTTACAGGTCCACCATTCATATTGGCGAGCCAGCTCTACAGCCCCCATCTCATGGAGAAGTGAGACGAGACGGGCCATAAAGGAACGTTTGGACAAATACTCGGAAGATTGAGAGGCTTCATTCTGGCCCACTTTCTTTTTACGGCGGGCGTCCAGGTTGTCTTCCACTTCGAATCTCCACATGCGGCCCTCGATCCACTCACTGATTTCTCCGCAGCTCCCCAATGTTGGATCTATGACGGTGCCCAGGATATCGACGATTGCTTTTTCTGTGCCCAGTCTGATTTTGGCCCCCTGTCTGATAAATTTTTGCCAGAGTGCTCCGGCACGGGCGGCCGCCGGATTCACCTGAAGAGAAAAAGGGCCTTGAAAAGCCAATCTATAGACTAGGTTCCGGAATAGACGGGCGAATCCTGAGGGAGGAATGAGGATCTTTAAGGCATAGGTCTGGTCTTCTATCAAACCATCAAGGGGTCCTTCAGGGGTGTCGAGGTTCAAGATACGAATTTTGTACACTTGACCGGCATAGCCGCCGCCGATAAATTTTTCAATCCTAATCTTAACACTGCCAGATTTTGCAGGTACGACACCTTTAATCGTATAAGTGAGTTCTTTCCCTGGTTCGTAGCGCTTGACACGCAGGGGACGGGAGAGATTCTGCTGTGTGAAAATGTCTTCTAGTTTTTGAATGGTCTCGACTGAATAATCTGTTCCCAATCCGTGCTCCTTTTTGATCGCTCTTTTAATAGACGCTTATAACAGAGCCTGAATTTGTTGTCAAATTAAACACATCCTTCCAGTAAAAACTCAACCACAAAATTTTTAAGATTGATTTAAGGAGCTATAGAAACTCTTTCTGCTTTTTTTTCTTTAAGGTGTCGACGATCTCTTTGACTTTCTGGTCAGAATCCTTGTGACAGACAAGAAGTGCATCGCCTGTGTTGACGACGATGATATCTTGAACGTCCACAAGAGCCGTGAGCTTTCCCGGATTGTAGATCAAGCAATTGTGAGCGTTTAGGGAAAGATGGTGCCCTCTATGTGTATTTTCGTGGTCATCCCTTTTCCATATTTCACCTAAGGCGGTCCACGAACCGACATCCGACCAGCCAAAGTTTCCTTCACACATCCTCACTCCTGATGCCTTTTCCATGAGGGCGTAATCGATCGAAATGGCGGGAATTTCTGCAAAAATATCGGCTATCCCGTGAAGATCCTTTTTTTTGAGAGCCGTAAGGATCTTGAGCCAGTAGGTGTACATGGTAGGAGAATGCGACTCCAGCTTCTGTGCGAAGGTTCTGGCCTGCCACAAGAACATCCCTGAATTCCAGAAATATGTCCCCTCTTTTAAAAAATGAACAGCTTGTTCGAAATTCGGCTTTTCTTTAAATTCCTGTACAGAATAAAAGTTCTCATCCTGGACACATATGGGTTTGTCCTTAGAAAACTGAATGTAGCCGTATCCGGTGGCAGGGGAGGTCGGGGGGATACCGAAGGTGATAAGCTCGGAATTTTGGGAGGCCAACCGTGCGCCGGCTTCAAGCTTTTTGAGAAAAGTCTCAGGATCTGTAATAAGGTGGTCGGCCGGCAGAACGGCTAAAACCGTGGAAGGATTGTCTAAATAAATCGAGGCTGTCGCCAGCAGCAAAGAGGGCGCCGTATTTTTTCCCTGAGGTTCGATAAGAATATTGTCCTCCAAAAGATTAGGAAGAAGGGTTTTAATTGTTTGAGCCTGGGCCGCATTGGAAATGGTTAAAATCTTGGATTCAGGGAAAAGAGGGATAAGGCGCTGGACAGTCTCTTCGATCATAGATTTTTCGCTGATAATAGGGAGAAATTGTTTGGGAGTTTTCTCCCGGCTTAAAGGCCAAAACCGGGATCCGACTCCCCCTGCCAAGATAACTGCAAAAAAATCCATCTTTAGCTCTCCCCCAGTTGAGAGATGACGTCTTCAATAATTTTTTCGACTTCGCTCCGAATGGTCCGGAGGGCGTTTTTTGAGTCGGCCTCAAACCGGAGAACCAAAATTTCTTGTGTGTTAGACGGCCGGACCAATGCCCATCCGTTGGGATAGATCGCACGGACACCATCAATATCTATAATCGGATATTTCTGGGCCAGTACTTTTTTGACTTCATCGACAATTGTGAATTTGACCTGATCGGATGCATACACACGGATTTCAGGTGTGCTGTATGTATCCGGGAGGTCTGCAAGATTCTGAGAAAGATCTTTTTCAGAGCGTGACATCAGTTCGAGAAGCCGTGCAGACGAATAAATGGCATCATCGAATCCGAAAAACCGGTCGGCGAAAAAAATGTGTCCGCTCATTTCCCCGGCGAGCAATGCTTTTTCTTCCTTGATTTTTTTCTTGATGAACGAGTGCCCTGTTTTCCACATGATAGGCCGCCCGCCCAGCTTTTCGATCTCGTCATACAGGAGTTTGGAGGCCTTGACTTCTGAGATGATGGTGGCTCCCGGGTGATGCGCCAATATGTCCCGGGCAAAAACGATCAGGAGTTTATCGCCCCAGATGATCTTTCCTTTGTTGTCTATAACCCCGATTCTGTCTCCGTCACCGTCATAGGCGAATCCCATGTCGGCCTTCTCGTCGGCGACCTTCTGAATAAGATCTTCCAGAGCTTCCGGGACTGTGGGATCGGGATGATGATTGGGAAAATTGCCATCCACATCACAGTAGAGCTCAATGACGTCACATCCCAATTTCTTAAAGATTGGCACGGCAATCACTCCGGCAGTGCCGTTGCCGGCGTCAACAACAATCTTTAGTTTCTTCTGAAGAGAAATATTATTTAAAACATAATCCTCGTATTCCGGTGCGATGTCATAGGTTCTGACAGAGGCGCCGTCTTCCTCAATAAATTGACCTGAATGGATCAGCGTATAGAGGTCCTGGATGGCATCCCCGAAAAGTGTTTCCTTTCCCAGCATCATTTTAAATCCATTGTATTCAGGAGGATTGTGTGAGCCTGTGATCATTACGCCGGCCTTGTAATTCTTATAATAGATAGAAAAATAGAGGAGAGGAGTGGGAATCGTTCCCAGATCGAAAACGCCGCATCCTGTGGACTTGAGCCCTTCTGTAAATGATTTGGCAAACTGGGGAGAACTGAGCCTCCCATCCCTGCCGAGAGCAACATCTCTGCAGCCTCTTTGGCGGAAATATGTACCGATCCCCTTTCCCAGCAGCTCAACGGTTTCAGGAGTAAGATCCTGTCCCACAATGCCTCGAATATCGTATTGACGAAAAATGTCTTTATTCAGATCCAAAGTTCTCCCCTCTGTGTTATTGTCCGATGATTTTTTGCTCCAATTCCGGGTTCCCTTTGATGTTGGTGATATTGTCTTGAATGATGTCCCATTTGTCCTGAACCGTAAGAATGAACTCGATAAACTCACGAACGGCCCCTTTTCCTCCTTCTAAACGACAGTGATAATGACTGTGCTCTTTAATGATTGCATGAGCATTGGATACGGCGCCGGCGAATCCGACTTCCTTGATGACGTCGAGGTCTCCAAGATCGTCCCCGATATAGGCCACATCTTCACGATGGAGGTTGTGTTTTTCGAGTATTTCATGCAAGACTTTTTTTTTATCCAGGATTCCCTGATAGAGCTCCAAAACTTTAAGATTCTTAGCTCTTTTGGCCAAGGGTTTGGAAAATTTCCCCGTGATAATTCCGGTTTTTATCCCAGCCAGATTGGCTAGGAGTATCCCCAGGCCGTCCAGAACATTATAGGATTTGACTTCTTCTCCATCAGGGAGAAGGAGCAAGGTTCCATCTGTTAAGGTTCCATCAACATCCATGATGATCATTTTAACTCTTTCTGCGCGCTGCCTATTGTCTTTTTCAGGCATCAAAACATCTCCGTTCTCCACAAATCATGCAGATGGATGATTCCTTCTGTCTCTCCTTTGTCATTGGTGATGACCAGTGAGGTGAT
>CAZEWV010000066.1:0-10464 GCA_964516025.1 uncultured Eubacteriales bacterium | reverse complement strand
GATTATAAAGAGTATATCCATCAATCGGATGATTTTTTAGACAATTTGGAAAAAGAAAAATAAACAGGGTTCTAAACAACTACAGTTCACGGACATCCATTTGGTTGGCCAGAGGACAAGGAATGCATGGACTTTTTCTATCATTTCCGGAATCCGAATTGTCATGAAATTGTAAAAATTTTAATCAAATCCCAATCTAAAAAAAAGGGACGGCCCATAAACGAGCCGTCCCCAGCAATCCCCCATTTGCGGGCTTATTTCTTGTCTTTAGTTTTAGGCAGAAAGTTTTCCATGACCCAGACATCCTTGATTCTATGGTTCGAACCGAAAACAATTTTTTCTCCGTCAGGATAAGCCGACATCCAGAGGATACTATCTTTATACACTCCGAGTTTCTGAAGGTTTTCTCCTGATGCAGATATACGCCATAGATCATAGGAATCTCGCTTCGGCAGTCGATAAGAGGCAAAAATGAGTTCCTGGCTTTCGGGCATCCAGGCAATCGTTGAAATCTGCTCTCCTCTTTCCTTCATTCTGAATATCTCTCGGGGTTCTCCTCCAGTAGTGGGTACAATCATAAGAACCGGTGACCAGCCTTTATTGAACGCCAGCCATTCGCCGTCAGGAGATATGGCCAAATCGTGAGAAAAAAAACTATTTCGTCCAGTTATATAACTAGGATTGAATTCACCTTGGCAGATTTCCTTTTTTTCTTTGCTTTGAAGATCATACTTTATTATTTGTCCGTATTTTTTTTGAGGATGCTTATAGGTATAGAAAATCTGTTTTCCATTGAGTGCCCACTCCGGTTCACTGACAACATCATTGGATTCGAATTGAATAATGGATGAGATTCCACCAGTTTTTACATCCACCAAGTAAAAACCCTCTTGATTTATTTCAGCGCTTCCAACAACCAGAATGGAGCGCCCATCAGGAGACCATCGTGGTCCCCAGATATATCTGAGTTCAGGAATAATTTCACGTTCATCACCAGTCTCCAGGCTGCGGATACAAAGCAGAGTTTTTGCATATCTGGAAGATACATAAGACAAATATTTGCCATCGGGGGACCATTCCGGAAAGACGTTTTTCCCCACAAAACGTTGTATGGCTTTAACAGGAGGAAATTGAATTTTTTCTTTCTTTGAGTCAAAGTCAGCCGTAAAAATATCCCTTAAATTGCCTACCAACAAATAATGGAATGAGTTAACTTTAGTAAATCCCAAAGGCCATAAAGTTCCAATGTCACTTTTAATCATTCTCGGATCTCCATGAGGACTTCCTTCTTTCACATCAGCAGCCCACATATCCCTAGTTCCGGATCGTTTACTGGCAAAAATGACCGTTTTCCCATCATTGGACCATCCCAGGATCAGGTCATCTTCCGGATGATCATTTAGAAAAATTTCACTGCTTCCATCCACCGCCAGAAGAGAAATATCACGCTTTCGTGAGTCTCCTTCGGGAGAAAAATCCCCGGCTATGTATTTGCCATCGGGTGAAAAGAGGCCCAATCTCCTCGGCTCACTTGTGGGAGGAGAATCATATTCTTTAAGCACGCGCATAGATCCGTCTTTGACAGAAATCAAAACTGCCTGATAAGCCATGTATTTTTCACCAATAGCTGCAAATATAAGCTTGCCATTGGGAGACCAATCAACGGGGCGTATTTGTTTTTTATCAGCCGTCTTATAAATCATTCGAGGTTCATCAAGATCAGGTCCGATAATGCACAATTCAGAGGATTTATTCCTATTAAAAGTAACTTGGTTTCCATCAGGAGACCACACAGGAAATCCACCTTTTATGGGAGTTTGGTTTGTGGATATTTTCCCTTTGTCTAAGAAGAAATTTTGTGTAATAAGATGTCTCTTTTTTGTGGCAAAATTGTAGACGCCCAAATTACCCTCAATATCCGAAAAAGACAGGAATTGACCATCAGGAGAAACCCTGCCCAGATTTCCTCTTCCCAATCGGGGAAATTCCCAAACCTTTCGAATTCTGAACTCATCATCACTTTCGACAACAGGCGACTTGGCACTGAAGAAACCGGATAATCTCTTTCTCGCCTTCTTAACTTCTTCGGACTGCGAAGGATAGTTGTCGACAACTTTCTGGAATGCGTCTTTGGCCAGCTTGAGACTTTCAAACCCCAGCTTCTCATAACATATCCCAATTTGGAGTTGAGCTTTTGCTGCAATATTCCTGTTATTTGGGAACCTCTCCACAATCTCACGGAATATTTTGATGGCACCAAGCATGTCACCATCGGCATCCTTCTTGAAAACGGCCGCCTCGTAGAGTTCATTGGCGGACTGCTGGGTACCGGCATCTAGGATCATCCCAATGCTAGCCATCATTAAAAATATCCCAAGCACACTGATAAAAAATTTGATTCTTTTCATTAAAAACCTCCTGTGATTTTCATTTCAGGAGAATAATAATGTTTTTTTTCCGGTTTGTGGTTAAGGTTAAACAGAGTTTGCATTGAGTTTATGTGGAGATAATTTTACCCCTCGAATCTATGTCCAACTCCTCTGATACTGACAAGGTACCGGGGATGGGAGGGATCCGGCTCTATTTTTTTTCGGAGATGAACGATGTGGGAATCAATGGTTCGGGGAGATATGATGGCATCTCCCCAAGCCTCATCGAGGAGGTTATCCCTAGTCACGACTTCCCCCTTTCGTTCGATGAAGAATTTCAGAAGCCTAAATTCCAGGGCTGTCAGATGGACTTTTTCTCCGGCTTTTAAAACTTCATGGCGCTTAAGATCAACCGACACCTCTCCAAATTCATAGACATCCCCGGCTCCCTTCTCTCCCCCGGCCCGACGCAGGATGGCCTTCACACGGGCGACCATCTCTCGCGATCCCACCGGCTTTGTAACATAGTCATCCGCACCCATTTCCAATCCCATAACTTTATCCATCTCCTCTGTCTTTGCCGCCGTGAGCATAATAATGGGCGTCTTCACATTTTCCTCTCTCAATTTTTTGCATATTTCAAAACCGGTGAGCCCCGGGAGCAGGACGTCAAGAATGATCAGATTGAACTCCTTGCCTTTAGCCAACATGTAACCATCCTTCCCGTTCTCGGCTACAGCAACTTCATACCCCTCAAATTCCATGTCATCTTTCAATCCCATCAGGATGGTTTCGTCATCCTCTACGATTAATATTTTAACCATTATCCCTTCCTTTTTGTGAAACCGGGAGTTTGAGTGTCACCTTGGTTCCTATACCCACATCGCTCTCTAGAAGCACTTCACCGCCGTGGGCTTTAACGATGTGGTTGACCAAGGTCAAGCCAATCCCGCTTCCTTCGATGTTTCTCTGTACGGCATCTGCCGATCTATAAAATTTATCGAACACTTTGGTTTGTTCGTCTAAGCTGATACCGGCACCACTATCCTGTATTTCAAGAAAAAGATAAGATCCTTCGCAGCGAGCCCGGAAATAAATCTCAGGATCTTTTCCTGAATATTTCACGGCATTGTCGAGCAGATTGTACAGCGCCCTTGAGATCCCTTCCCTATCAGCATTTATATAAGGCAGGTGATTCGAAATCTCAACATTCAAAGTCACTGGTTTATGGGTATGATATTCCTTAAACCTTTCAACAACATTCTGGACCAGATCTACAACGGATAAACTTTCAAACTGGTACTTTTTCATCCCCGCTTCTATTTTCGAAAAATCAAGCATGTTTTCAATAAGCCGGCTCAGACGCTCACTTTCATTGCTGATCTTTCCATAATAAATCTTCTTTTTTTCTTCTCCGCTCACCCGGCCCGTATCGAGCATCTCGGATAAATACCGGATGGACATCAGAGGTGTTCTGAATTCGTGAGATACGGCGGAGACAAAGTCCGATTTTAATCTGGCCAACTCCAGCTCTTTGGCTGTGCTCCTTATGGCCATAAACCCACCGAAAAATAAGACAGCCATCACTACCACAACAACAAGGATGTAGATATTTCGCCTCAAGTTAAACTGGCTATCCGAAGCACTCGGATATTTCTGGAAAATACGGATTTGCCAGGGAGGGAAATCCTGATCAAATCCCAAAACAAAAGGTGATTTGAGACCGTCTGCGAAAGAATCCAAAGCCTCGTCTCCAAAAACAATTTGGCCATCGGATTCGACAATTTGAACCAACCATTCCTCAGGGATCGGAAGCCTATCCAGGATTTGTGGGAATCGCTCCTCAACCAGAACTGATTTATTTATACGGATTCCCAAAATTATTTCCTTTTGGATTGATGCAGCACTGATAAGGAACAAAGTATCGTCGACATTCTCAGAGAATCTGGAGAATTTATTGGATTCACTGAATAACTCGAACAATCGGGTTTGAACAAGAGGTATAATTCTCTCAATTAGAACTTCATCCGCTTCCAGATCCTTAAGCTTGGAATCTGCCTGCTCTTCGAATTTATCCATGCGATTCTTAAAATCCACATCCCCCAATGCATCCCTCCATTCAGGTTTCCATGTCTCCTCCATTTTAGCAATAATGCTTCGATAGAACTGAAACTGTGATTTGTCCAGAGACCACTCTGCGCCCACCAGGCGGCTGTAGAATTCCAATATAATCTGTCCGGCTTTCTCCGGTTCAATCTTCTGAGTGATGCTATCAATCTGAAAAAAAGCGATGATCCCCAGGGGAACGCCATCAGAACTCATCTCATTGGAAAAGTCTTTAAGGATCGCGTTGTAGGTGTTTAAAGCTTGGTTGAAATTCCCTGATTTTTTGTAGCATCTGGCAAGGCGATTTAAAACCAGAGCCTTGGAAGAGTTATCCTGGACTCTGTTTTCTAATGTTTTATAGGACTGAATGGCCAGAGGTAGATTATTGATTACAAGTTCAGCAGATTCCGCTGTTTTAAAGAGTCCGATGCTCTCAATTTTTTCCAGATTAATTCCAGCCAGACGCCTCCTCTCTGATGTGAGAAACAGGGGGCTCCTGAGGGGAAAAACTAAGTCATTGTTCCCATCGACGAGAAAGATGTCACCAAAAAGAGCTTCATTTTCTGCACTCAGGCGGCAGGCCTTTAACAATTTTTGGATGTCCTGTTGTGTTTGAACTTCTGCTAAGGCGGCTGCTATCTTCCCTTCCATCTCCGAAAAAAGGGAGTCAATTTCTCCAGTAAGAAGAGCGGCATATCTCTGCTGCTCTCCATCAAGATTCTTCTCTTGTGAAAGCCTCTCCCTCTCTGCTTCACGGACAGCTAATGTGGTCAAAATGAAGCCTAAGACTAGCGTGAATACAGCAAGTATAATAATCGTTTTACGCTGCCAGTTCAGTTTAATGCCCATTTTAAAAGTTCTCGGAAAACATATAACGAACATATCAAGTTGTCAATTCTGTCCACCCTCCAATTTGTTTCCTCAGTATAGAACAAGTTCATGCTTTTTATGTTGAGAACAGGTTGAGTTTGAGTGGATTTTTTTCCAGGGAACGATCCATTATTTGCAATTTGCAATTTATCCTTGACAAAGTGGAAACATATATTCATACTACAGTATGATTTTTTCATACCAATAATAGTAGCCATGAGCAAAACAGTCAAATTCGCTGTGAGTATGCCGGAGGAGGTATTCAAGGAGCTTGAGTCCTTACGGCTGAAGACGGGATGGACAAGAAGTCAATTCATCCGAGATTCTGTCCGTGCTTGGAAGGCTGATTTTTTGGAACCGTCAGAAGTGAAGGAAGAAGTCGGGGAATACAAGAAGGAGGTTTCTATAGATATCATTGATCCTGAAGAACAGCGGCAAAGAGCCATAGCAGCAGCCGGTCGCTTCCGATCAGGCATCAACGATCTTTCTTCTTTTCATGATAAGCATCTTGAAGATTCCTATTTAAAGGTTGCTCCCAAAAGGAACAAAAAAAAGACCCGGTGACATCTATGAATATCTTCATTGACACGAGTGCTTTTTTAGCCGTTCTTGACGGGAGTGATAGAAACCACAAGGCAGCCAATCCATTTTGGGCACAGATTATCAGTGATGAAGAAGTATTGATATGCCACAACTACATTCTGGTTGAAACATCGGCTGTCCTCTTGCGGAAAATTGGAATGGAAGCCGTCCGTGTCTTCGAACAGGACATCATTCCTGTTCTGCGCATCATCTGGATGACCAAGGAAGTTCATTCATCAGCCGTCAGCACCCATCTTATGGCCAACCGGCACTCTTTAAGTCTGGTCGATTGTGTCAGTTTCGAGGTCATGCACCGAACCGGAGTTCGGAAAGCTTTCGCCTTCGACCGCCATTTCAAAGAACATGGATACGAGATCCATCCGCCCTTATATAAATAGATAGGGAACGGCCCTGGATGGAGCCATCCCTATCAATCGCCCTGTTGCGGGTTTACTTTTTGTCTTTAGTTTTTGGAAGGAAGTTTTTCATCACCCAGACTTCGGGAGCCAGCTCTACTCCCAAACTGTGTGATGACCAAACAATCTGCTTCCCATCTGGATGAATTGAAAAAGAAGGTATTCCTCTAATTTTTAACCCGGTTTTCTCGGCATGGCCTCCCTCGATAGGAATTTTCCACAACTCCCAATCAAAAGGCTTCTCCCCCGATTGTTCGGAAGAAAGCTTCGAAAAGTAGACAAACTTTCCGTCAGGAGACCAGGCTATACGTACTAATCCCCAACCACCGACTTGTTCAAAATTGGTTATCTCTCTGACTTCTTCCCCAGCCACAGGAATGATTTTAAGCACATGTTTCTTCTTCTTGTTCTCGTAGGGATCTTCTGAACACAAAAGGGCCAAGTTTCGTCCATCGGGAGAAAGAACCATATTGTGTTCATACAAAGGAATACTGTAAAGTTCTTTTTCTTTTTCTGTCTTTAAATCGCGGGCCATAACATGAGTGACGGTATTATCCCGATCAAACTGGATATAAAATAAATAATTATTATCGAGAGACATATTTAGCGAAGCAATGGCTAGTTCCTTGTCTTGTTCTATTTTACGCCAGTTCACAGGAATGAATTCTTCTGTTCGCACATCTACTTTAAAGAATCCTTCTCCCGAGACATGGACAAAAATAGAACGACCGTCAGAGGACCAACGCGGCAGGCCCACATCACTTTTATTGAGAATCGTGCGGATTCTGCCGGTCTCCACAGAATAGATACAGAGAGTTCGTTGATTCATCATTCCTCGCATGGAAATATAAGCAATGTGTTTCCCATCAGGAGACCAGGAAGGAGATTTATTGTTCCCCTGATAAGGTAAAACAAGTTTTTTTTGTGGACTTAAAACTCCACCAGTCCTGGAGTCTAGAGTGGCCGTATGAATATCAAATGGGACTTCCCCCTTGTCTGTATTGAAAAAGAAAGAACCATCCCGTGTTATCCCCAAAGGTTTGATGGAACCAATATTCCTGCGCAGCAAAACTGGATCTCCATTCTGTTTTCCATTCTCGACAGAAACAATCCAAAGGTCTAATGCTCCTGTACGTTCACTGGCGAAGAAAATCCTCTTTCCGTCCGGTGCCCATCCAAGAAAGTAATCATGCGCGGGGTGTGTAGCCAAGGAAGTATTTATGGATCCATCTGATGAAAGAATAAAGATATCGTGAAAAGATATATCTACATTTTGTTGAAAGTCATAAGCAATATATTGCCCATCGGGAGAGAACTGTATGAAACCTGGGCGATTCCTATTTTCGAAAAAGTCGAGCTCCTTAATGATTTGTAACGAACCATCTGCAACAGATAAGAGTCCAAATTTAAATTTTTCTTCTATCAATCGGATTAAAATGTGCCTACCATCAGAAGTCCAACCACAAGGTGCGATCCAGGCATCAAAATACCCAACCCGATACAGAGTTTTGTGCTCTTTACTATCGAGATTCATAACACGAATGTCATAGTACAAATCCAGATCGTTTTCCCAACAATATGCGATCTGCTTAGAGTCAGGTGACCAAAAGGAATCATAGGCAGATTCCTGTCGTTCAGGGTGTGAAGCCAGGTCTGTAAGACGAAAGTTTTTTCCTGATGCAAGATCCCGATAGGAAAGATCACAGGTGTCCCAATCCACAAAAGACAGATACCTGCCGTCTGGTGAAAGCGAACCTTCAATCCCCCATTTGGGTTTTGGCCAGACAACTTCTATCTTGAACTCATTTTCACTTTTCACATCGCTTGATCTAACCTTTATTAGGTTGGACAATCTTTCCTTGGCGGCTTTGACCTCTTCGGACTGTGAAGGATAGTTATCGATGACCTTCTGGAAGGCATCCTGAGCCTGTAGTGCGTTTTTTTCACCCAGTTTCTCATAACTGAGACCTATGCGAAGTTGTGCCTGTGCCTTGAGGGATTTGTCCTGCGATTCATTGATAATCCTTTGATAGAGGATAATCGCTTCTTCGAGGTTTCCCTCGGCCCTCTCTTTAGCAAGAGCTTTCTGGAAAAGATCTTGACCGCTCTGTATTCCGGAATTCCCGAAGCTGAGGAACATGGTGAAAAGAACCAAACCCAAAATTGATATTTTTTTCATTTTGAGCCTCCTTGTATTTTTGGATTCATCAACAATTTAGTTCCTCCGGCTCCGGAATGTGTCACAAAGATGTTTGATGTTCGTCATTTTTTTGCAAAATATATTCCATAAAATTGTCTATTTTTTGTCATGAAAATGTTTTTTCTCGAGGACCAGTCTGTAGCCAACTCCATGAACCGTAATCAAATGATTGGGTTGAGAGGGGTCGTCCTCCAGCTTCGAGCGGAGCAGGGCGATGTGATTGTCCACTGTCCGGGTCGTCGGATACTGGTCGTGCCCCCAGACTTCATCGAGAAGTTCGTCCCGGGTGACAACTTCTCCCAATCTGGCTGCCAGCAGTCGCAGAACACCAAATTCTTTTCGGGATAAATCAAGCACATGATCCCCTTTGCGGGCCTCAAAACGTTTAAAATCGATAGAAACACCTCCAAATTCAAGTTTATCAGGCATATCACCGGCTTTGGACTGATGGATACGCCGAAAAATTGACCGGATACGCGCCAGAAGTCCAGGGACGGAAAAGGGTTTTGTCACATAATCATCTGCCCCCATATCCAATCCCAAAATCCGGTCCATCTCTTCCCCACGGGCTGTCAGCATCAATATTGGTGTAGCCAGTCCCTCTTCGCGGATTTTTCGGCAAAGCTCATATCCGCTCATCTTAGGCAGCATCAGGTCCAAAAGGATCAAGTCCGGCTTTTTCTCACGGATTAAATTATAACCTTCTACCCCGTCTGTGGCCGTCATCACTTCATAGGATTCATACTCGAGGTTATCCTTAAGTCCACGGAGTATGGCCAGGTCATCCTCTATAATTAAAATATTTTTCAAGGTTCCCTCTTTAGAGGCAGAAAAATCGAAAAAACACTCCCATGCTCCTTTTGACTTTCGACATCCAAGCGGCCGCCATGTGCTTCGACAATATGAGTAACCAGAGAAAGTCCAAGTCCCGTACCGGCTGTTCGTTCGTTTTCCGGTGACGGCACACGGTAAAACTTATCAAAAATTTTCTTTTGCTCATGTGGCTCTAATCCTATACCACGGTCAATCACTTGGATGACGGCCTGATTTTCTGTTTTTTCAAGTTTCACGTCGATGTCTCGAGAATTCCCCGAATATTTCATGGCATTGCTGATAAGATTCAGCACAGCCTGTTCGACAGCATCCCCATCCACGAGTATATCGGGCATCTCCTCTTCTATCTTGACATGAAGTTTAAAGTCCTGTTGACTGAGTTGATATTCCATCGCTCGAGCTGCCGTACGGATAATTTCAGGAAGAGAGTTGGATTCCATTTTGTATGCCCGCTTTCCCTTTTCAATTTTGGAAAAATCGAGGACATTGTTTAAAAGCCTGGTTAGACGTTGGCTTTCGTTGACAATCGTGTCCAAATACTCATCCTGCATTTTCTGGTCTTTCGATCGGCGCAGCCTCAGAGTCTCGGCAAACATGCGGATCGAAGTCAGCGGGGTTTTCAACTCATGAGAGACGCTGGAGACAAATTGAGAGCGCATCTCGGCCAGCCGCAGATCACGGCGCACATCCCGCCAGAGCAGGTAAGCGCCAAAAAGTGTCACACCGATCACTAAGAAAAGAGCTAACAGATAAAAGGACCGTTGAAGACTCCACTGCTTGATTAAGGCATTTTCTTGGTTTTCAGAAAAAGCTATCCTTATCCCCCGAAAATTGGGGCCCATGTATTCTCCAAAGTCTGTCCCAGCTGGAACAAAGTGAACATCGCGGGGAATAATAGATGTCAAATTCTTATCAAATTGCAGAGCTCCTAGAACATCAGGCGCATTGACAACAATCAAAACAGATTTGGAGTCGAACATAGATGAGGTCAAGTTCAGAAGCCAGGGACTATCACCATAGGCCGTCCAAACTGTTTCTTGCTGTTCACTCTGGAGATTTCGGAAAAGAGTGGGAAAATCTCTCTGGA
>CAZEWV010000065.1:0-10471 GCA_964516025.1 uncultured Eubacteriales bacterium | reverse complement strand
GGTATAGAGGTAGGAACTCCTGAAAAATATAAAATATCATTGAGTGATAGTTTAATGTAACTAAAGAGATTAAGTAATAATTGATGATAAGAACAAAATACTGAAAGCCAGCAAAACTGCTGTAAAATCTGGTGTCCATATAGTGTCTATAACACAGCTAAATTGGGATAAATAGATATGACAGAATCAATACAGAAACCATGCAATGTTTCTGATAATAAATGTAATTAACACATTTTAAAGAAGTTATTGTTTCTGGCGGAATCGGATTCGAAGTCCACTGCTCTTTCCGCTGGGCCACGGGGGAGCACCTAATTTAAGAAGGCTAATTATAGCAGATTTGAGGGATGAAATCTTCCAGCCCAATCTTTAAAACCTTCTCTAACTGGAGAAAACTCCCAAATCTTTTTTAATTTCTTCAAATTTGTCTAGTTGATCTTCAACCTTCGACCAGCGTCGGATTTCATCAAGATCAACTGGTTGATTTTCTGAAACCAATTTGGCTTGCTCTAGAGCCTGTCGGTCACTCCAAAAGTAATATGCCGCTAATCGGTCCTTCACACAATCTGTTGGAGATAATAAGAATAAGATTCCAGTTTTAAATGACATCTCCTCTATTTGTTTTACTGGTTCGGACCCAATTGACAGAGGACCGGCTGGAAATTCAATAAAAAATTCTGTGTCATGATGCTTGAAATACCGATGTTCTTCATAAAATCCCAGTTCGGCCAATGCTTCTCTCAATTTTTTACGAGACGTCGAGAAGCGCTCAATAAAATCCAGATCGTAGGAAAAGTAACGATTATGAGTATAGATACTAACACATGCACCACCTGATAGAACGCATGAAATTCCCTTCGAATCCAAATGAGTGCTAACAAAAGCAGCCAGTTCACCCAACGACATACTTTTAATGGATTTCATAGAGGTTTTAATCTCCTCCGCGGCCGTCTTCTGGATTTCAACAATTTATCGTGTTCATCTTCTGGTAAAAACAAAAGAGCTTGATTCAGCAGAGCTTTTAACTCTTTTAAAAAAGGATATCGAGGATTAAATGAATAAACCCTTGTTTTCCCTGAAAAAAAACTCACTAGAACGTTTCCAGATTCAAGTCGATCCAACTGATTTTGTACGGGACTCAAACTGTATTTATAAAACGCAGCAATTTCTCTGGCATATCCCTTGTCCCTTCCAACTAGATAGATCAATACTGATTCTCTAACTTTAGATCCAAATATGGGTTCTAACATTTTATTGACCTCGTAATTAGGTCATATGACCTAATATCAAGGTCATTATAAATCATCAATATCGTGAATGTAAAGAGTTATTTGCATATCAAATCATTTCTCTCCTCCCCCTCCTGCCTCCCAATCAGAGCTTTTTGAATTAGGATTCACAGGCCTACTTTATTGAACCTTCTGGAAAACCAGGCACACCTTTTTCTAATTGAACACCTAAACTGTTTAATGCCCAGGAAACCATATTATAATCCCCAACAGTAAAAATCACATCCATTAGCTGCTTTTCATTGTAACGTTCGGAAAGCACTATCCAAATTGAGAACACTACCATCTTCTCTTTTAAGGGGAGTCAATAATTTGATTTGTTCCTCATTCCATTGCGATTCCGTTAATGGAGCAATACGAGGTTCCTTTAGACGAACAGGTTTTTTGCTTCCTTTTTGTACAGAATTACATCCTACCAGTGTAATTATTAACAACAAACCAATCGATATATAAATAACTTTAAGAAACTTCATATTTTTCCTCTTTAGCTTAAGAAATGTCATGAGTGGTCCGAATTATATGACGACATACACGAAACACTACTGAACAGGATTTATAAGGTTCTTGATGTCATCCATGTTCACATTCCCTCCACTAAGGACACAAACAACAGTGGCACCCTTCGGAATATGAACCTTATTAACCAACATTGCAGCCAACGTCGATGTAGCTGCTGGTTCAGCCAAAACCTTACAGCGGTCCCAAATAAGCTTCAATGCATTCAAAATCTCAATATCAGATACAATAACTACGTCATCAACGAATTTTTGAACGTGCGCAAGTGTATAATCTCCTGCAAAAGGCGCAGACAGACCATCGGCCACCGTATCAACTCGATCTAAATGAACCGTTTCGTTGCGCTCTAAACTTTGACTCATGGCACATGCACCTTCGGGCTCGACTCCAATAACCTTGACATGTGGATTCTTCGCCTTAACTGCTGCTGCAATGCCAGATACTAAACCGCCTCCACCAATACCGACAATAATATAGTCCACGCCGGGGACATCCTCCACAATCTCCATCCCAATAGTACCGTGGCCCGCAATAATATCCGGATCGTCAAATGGATGCACGAGAAGTAAATTGCGCTCTTTTTGAACCGATAAACAGTATTCGAGCAAGTTCCCTTCAGTTAAGAGGACTTCTCCTCCATAATTGCGCGTTGCTTCAATTTTGCTTTTTACACTATTCGCCGGCATTGTAATCGTTGCTGAAACACCAAATTGCGCAGCTCCCCATGCCAGTGCCTGGGCATGGTTGCCTGCTGAAAGAGAGATCACTCCTTTTTCTTTCTCTTTTGAGCTAAGGGAATTTAGCTTATTCAAAACTCCCCGGACTTTAAAAGATCCCGTTTTTTGAAAAAGTTCAAGTTTTAAAAAGAGTTTTGTATGGGTTAGCTCACCAAGATAGGTTGAGTGTACAACAGGAGTGCGATGCACTTTATTAGAAATAACTCCCCAAGCATCAAGGATTTCATTTTCAGATACAATCTTTAATTTCGAACTCATTGACTTTTTTTCAGGAGGTTAGGAGAACCTATGGCATATGACTCGAAGTCATAGCACTAATTGGCTCCTTGCATTTTACTGTTACCGAAGAAGATCGTCAAGCATAGGCAGCCAGAGATAGTAAAAGCCGCTCTTTAATGACAGCAAAAAATCCTGTAGATTTTTCCCTTCCAACTGAGGCGTCGATTTCGAACCTGCGGCGTAGATGTTTGTCTTTGAGTTGGGATAATATGTATAAGAGATCACCTGAGCTTCTTTGAGTTGGGCAAGATTAAATATCTTAGCCAAAGCCGTATCAAAATATCCAATTTCGTCGATCAGTTTCAATGCCAGGGCCTGCTTGGCGGTGAACACGCGTCCATCTGCAATTTTTTTCAATTCTTTCATGGAGAGATGGTCTTGCCTTGCCCTATGTACAACCTCCAGGAAATTCTGATAGAAATCATCGATTATATTTTGAAAAATCTGTTTCTCTTCTTCTGTCATTTCCCTGAATGAACTGCCGGCATCTTTCATAGCTCCAGACTTGATCACATGGATTTTGACTCCGAGTTTGGCAAAGAGCTCATCGACGTTGGGGAAGATCGAGATGACACCGATGCTTCCCGTGATCGACGTTGGATGGGCGACAATAAAATCACAGGCAGAGGCAATATAATATCCACCCGAAGCCACCACGCTCATCATCAAGGCTATAACCGGAACATTCTAAAGTGTAATGATTTTTGTGAATATGTTTTATATAATGTTTCAAATAAGATTGAGAGAATGAAACCGAATTTTGAACTGGGAGTGAAAAATGGTTAATTTCAGGTTAAAAATTTCTAGTTTTAAAGAACGTCAATATCGCTGCCATTCGGGCCGTTGTAGAGTCCTACCACAAAGCACTGGAAACCGGTGACAGAGAATCCGCTTTGGAACTGTTGTCAGACGAAGTCATGGTCTTGGAAAATGGACGTGTGGAGACTGCCGAGGAATACGTATCTCATCATCTCGCAGCGGACATGGAATTCTCGGCCGCTATGGTCCGCAAACCCAATGTGGTGCAAGCGACCGTGGAAGGAAACACTGGATGGGTAATCTCGACAAGCACTTCAAAAGGTGAATTCCGAGGACGCGAGATTAACTCCGCGGGTGCGGAACTGATTTCCATTCCCTTCATTTAATTTATTAATGAATTCCTGAACATCTCCCCAACTGACCATTTCTACAGGATATTGCGGGCTGTCCTTGAAATACGATGGGATACTACTCATCACGGCCTCCCACTCACCCAGCGTCACTTCATACGCCCCCATCCAGAATCCATCGAGCGTAACTTTATGGACCGGCTTCTCATTATCATAGGCATCATCCGATTCCGATCCCATCAAAAACTCACCCGGAGGAATCCAGACAAATGTCATCCCCGTCGCAGGCTCTGTCCAGATCTCGCTGCTTTTGCGATTGATCGGTCCCGGCGCGATAGATTCAGTCTCGCTTTTTACCTGCAGAGTTGGAATTCTCTTCTGCAACTCCGGCTGCTCTTGATTTCCCAGTTGTTTGATTCCAAAGACAACAGCGAAGATAAAAAATATACCAGCCGTACTCCATAAAAATAATCGCTTCTTCTTCCATCCTAAGCCGAAAGATAAGAATTTCCTTTTTTCATTTTCCATAAAATTCTCAACTTTATCCACAATTTTAACTTGCTGATGCCCTGGAATGAGTGTACCACAGACAGGTTCAACATGAAATTAGGATGAAAAATGAGTTCATAAAAAGCGTATCCTGTTGATTATATTATGTTTAAGGGAACAGTTTTTTAGTTAAACTTATGGACTGAAATCATTTTTTTCTTCTTCGACGGGAAGGGATCGTTAGTTTTAATGCAGGCTTATTTTTCCCACTCTTCCTCGTTTGTCTCTTTTTCTCTTCGTTCCTTTTCATCCTGGTTCTTCTCTTAAGATTTTCAAGCTTTTCTTTCTCGTTTTGAACGCCCATATAACCATCCTTTATTGAATTAATTCTAAAACAACCCGCATTTTATCTCTTTAGAGGGATCTGCTTCTTTTCTGCTGGTTAACGACATCGCTGCCAATCCGAATCACTATAGAAATGCTCGAGTTCTTCCCAAAAATCTTTCATGTCACAAATCATTATGACCATATCCTGGGTTTTACCGGCCCGGTCACGGACATAGTCAGGGATGAGAATCTCTTCGTGGAAATCCAGTTTTCGTAATATTTTTCGAGCAGCAGTCTGAGGTCTCATGAACTTAGCGACAATCTTTTTCACATTTTTCCTGGCAGCGATAAAATAGATCTCCCTCATCAAAATCATTCCCAATCCCTCCCTTCGATACTCCCTGGAAACGATCACCCTCAACTCTCCATGATACTTCCGCCATTCTTCACTGGAAAGTTCGAGGGATCCAGTACCGATAATTTTATTGTCTTTCAGGGCAATAATCCTGGAGAGATTAACGCTTTTTATCAATTTAATCCTCTCCTCCACAACATGTCTGTCCGTTACGTCCACTCGAAGATACTTTCTATCCTGTTCAGGAAGAGAACGATAGAACTTCATGAGTTTGTCGAGATCGTCACGTGTTAAATTCTTGATCTCAACTTTGGTGCCATCTTTCAAGGTCTCTTTTTTCCTCATCATGAAACTTCCTCCTTTCGATGTGCCGGCCGTCAACGAAAAGATATTCCCGCGTATTGGTCTCAGGCTTTTTGTGTCAATAATAAGGTAAGGAAACAGCAGGATTTTGTCAATTTTTTAAATATGAATCTTCTTTTACAGAGACGATGAAATCCCAGTCATTATAAGTACAACCGTTCCCAGGACAAGGTTAGTTTTGACTAAATCCAACGAAAAATTTTGTAGCCTTGCGACTCTTGAAGATAAAGAAGATGCCTCTTTCGATTGATTAATCCTGGACGACAATCTACCTATTTTGGGATTCAATATCCATCCTCTGTAAAAATGGATAAAAACCATAAGAGCTACAAGAAGGTGTTTTAAAAACATAACAACGTTCCAAAAATTGTTAAAATTTAGAAAACCTGTAAAGTTTTGCTCATAGTGAGTAATGACAATGCCCGTTGCAATCATTATAAGGATGCTGATGTTAGCCAAGGGAGTGAATCGTTTGGTAATCTCTTTCATTAGCCTCTTTGTCATAAGTGCTGATTCAAGGGATTCTTTTGCCCCAGGCAAAATCACCAATAGAATCATCATAATTCCTCCTATCCATATAACCGTAGCCATAAGGTGAAGAAAATGGCTCAAACTTAATATAAATAGACTCATTTTATACCTCCATTCTTTTAGCTCTGAAACTCAAATAAAGGGGTGGAAGCTTTACTATTTTCTCCCACCCCTTGGCAGAATTGGAACTTACTTGTCTTTAAGTTTATGGATACGCTCTTCTAAACCTTCAAGCTCCTCTTTTTGTAGTTCCTTGTATTCCCCCAGCCTTTCCTCTTCTTCCCTTGCAGTTATGAAACGCCGGAAGAGTGGACCACAGCCACAGTTACATCCCCGAACTCCAGAAGTGTTTTGACTTCCTTTCGGTTGACACATTGTTTATCACCTCCTTTATAAGATTTAAAAATATTGCTAACTGAAACGCTTAATAATAAATAAGTAATTAATTAACCACTTAATTTATTTCACAAAATTTTTTATTTGCTTTTTTTAGACTTCATTTCATTAATTCTATCTCCAACAATTTTAAGCTCACTTCGTAATTCTGTTTCATATCTCTTTAGTGATTCCAAACTTGAATCATCCAGTTCTTTCTCTTTGTATTTTCCTGTCCCCTGGCACCCACATGTACAAACCTCACTCAATACATCTTTGCAGTTTTCTAAGGCTTCTTCATCTATAGAATAAGGAATCCAAAATCCCTTCCTTTCGCTTCTAACAAGACCTGCTTGTTTCAAAATTTTTAAATGTTGAGATACAGCAGAAGTCGTTATCCCAAGATCTTCTGCAATACTCTTGGCACCTAGCGGCCCGTTATATTTTAATAGATTGATTATTTTAATCCGTGTTTCTACACCTAATACTTTAAACATATCAGATGGATTTAATTTCATGTTCATCTTTTTCTTTATAATTAAGTATTTTAATTACTGCTTAAATATAAGATCGGCAAGTAACTTTGTCAAGTGTATTTTACATGCTATTTTATTATCCTGGCAGTGATGTAGATGTTTCATTTTGGTAGACCGGAGATTTCAGACCTACATAAAATTCTTGATAACTGGGAGTACTTGTCGTCTTTTTCTTCCCAAAAATCTTTCATATCACAAGTCATTATGACCATATCCTGGGTTTTACCGGTCCTTGGGAAGTTCGAGGGACCCAGTACTGATAATTTTATTGTCTTTTAGGGCAATAATCCTGGAGAGATTATTTTTGATGCCTCAGGCTCCATGGCCCAACGCCTTGAGGAGAAAACAAAAATGGAGCTGGCCAAACGAGCTCTTGATGAGACTCTCGGACCACTCGACAGCAGACTCATAAGCCTGAGTTTCCGCGCCTTTGGTTTTGACACCTCCATCCCTCAAGACGACACTCAGTCCTGCTTGAACTCGGAACTTCTTGTGGATTTTGACAGTCAAAACACGGAAGCGATAAAGCAGAGAGCAGCGAACCTGATTGCTCACGGAAACACACCGATTGCACGCAGTCTCCAACTTGCGGGTGAGGATCTGCCTGCCCTACAAGGATAAAAATCCGTATGTTCTCCTCATCAGTGACGGTAATGAAACCTCCCGGGGTGATCCTGTCAAAGTCATAGAGACATTGAGACAGAAAGGAATTCCGGTCAGTGTTTATGTCATAGGATTCGACCTGGAAGATCAATACAAGACACAGTTGGAGAAAATCGCACAGGCGGGGAACGGTCGCTATTATGATGCAAAGACATACTCATCCCTCTCCCAGAGTCTGAGAGACTTTGCAGGAGAAATGGATCAAAAAGCCAGATCGAAAGAACACAACTTAAAATCCATAATTCCCATTTCGGGCGGACCCGACATATCACAGGCAGTCCCGCTAAAACCAGGGCGTTACATATTAACAAACCTCCTCCAGAAGGGAGAATGGGTATATTTTCAAGTATCCTCATCAAAGGGGCAGAGGACTCTCATCAAAAATACCTCCCAAGAAACGAGACGTTTCACCGCTGCCGTATTAGGATCCGACGGGAAAAAAATAGCCGGAAGGAAAGCTGTGGCATCCGGAAAGTCCGGAACAAAGTCCTATACACAATACATGGATACAACAGGCGATGGATTTTATTTGGCCGTAGGGGATGACTATTCCGATGTTGAGAAGGATTCCTTCTTTGAAATCAAAATCCAGGAAGGAGGAGATATCTATATTTTCGTTTTCTGGTGGAGGTGTTTGACAAGTCTCAAAAGAGGCTGCACCGGTTCACCAAACTAAATGGAAAGGCCGATCTGGACATCCCCTTTTCAAAAGATCAGGATGTCGTGTATATTAAAATAGTGGATAACAATCCTACCCTTTACCATCTTTTTTCCAGCTACAGCATGAAAATTAGAGGGCTTACAAACAAACAGGAGTGATTATGTCAAAGAATAATAGAATTGTGACGATCCTCTTTCTAGGCATCTTGGGATTTTTCTTATTCCTGGCATCACACCCTATCCAGACGGATCAGGAAGAAGTCATCAAAAAGATGATGGACGAATACATAAAAATCGCCAAAAAAATCTATGACCCGGAGACAAAACCTCAAACTATGGAGGATATTCGTGCTGTCGAAAGTCTTCGAAAACAGGCCGCAGTGTTTTGGGAGCGGCGGGTTGTCCGCGTAAGCACGATTACTAAAGACTTTCGTTTTCTGCAGAACAATGTGGCCTTCCCCTACTCCATCAAAAACCTGGACTTGGCTGAAGATTTTGCAAAACTTATTGTTCATTTTGAACTCGATCCCGCGAATAAAAATAAATATGTATCCAGGGAAGGACAGTATTCCCTGGTGCTTAGTGGAGAGGAATGGAAGCTGTCAAAGTTTGAAACACCAAAAAAGGAACCCGTCTATCCTGTCCCAGAAGGATCCAGCCCGAAAGAACTGCTGACTGCCTATTTCAAAAAAATGCAAACGTTCTTTGTCCAGGACTCAGAGGACAAACAGCAGAAGACACTTTCTATGGTATCGATCAGAACGGAAACAAGCTCGTTCTGGAAATTAGCAGAAAGGGATATCCAGTTGCCCTCCATGCAGAGCGCGATGTTTTTCAACACATACCACCCTTCGGCATGGGATTTCCAGGACATAAGGGAGAGCGGTGATTTTTCCAGAGTCACCGTAAAAATGACCGCAGGAAATCCGCTTCAATTGCGGCTGCATAAAGGCCCGTTCGATCGCTCGGTGCAGTATTCATTGATACGGGAAGATGGAAATTGGTTTATCACGGGATTCAAGATCCTTGAGAACGAGAAATAATGGCACTAATCCTCCCACATCATCCGATAACCTTCTTTTTTAAAAGCTAAACCTGAGACCGGTACGAAAGCTGAATCCATTCAGATTTATGTTGAATAAAGGAGTATCATTCATCATTTGACCTAGATCCTCATGTTCCTCATGGAAATGCCACTCTCCATGACTATGGTTGAAGTGCCAGAATCCTTCCATCTGTTCATCTGTATCATCTCTAAATCCAGGAATAAGTTCGCTTGTAAAATTCTTCAGACTGGCAAAGCGAAAGATGCCTTCTGTCACAATCACAATTCTATCGACCAATTTAAAATTGAATCCAAATCCTGCGTGAGGGCCAAAACCATTCTTCCTCTGAGTAGAAATATCTTTTAATGAACCCAAGTAGTAGCCTGCACCACCCACCATAAAGATATCAATATTGTGTCTTACAGGAATAGTGTAGTAGAGGCTTAAGGTAAGAGGAATGACTCTGAAATCTTGGTTATGGTCAGGGAAGCTCTCTCCTAAACTACCCATCATGCCGCCTGACCTATGCCCCATGCCTCCACCCATATGCATACCAGCCCAATCACCCAAATAGCCTACCCCAAAACCGATCCTGAGAAATGAGGATAGAGGGAAAAGAATTTCAGCATCTACCTCTATCATGCCGCCCTGACTTTCAGAATGGGCAAATCCTCCTTTCATGGAAAATGTCAGACGATCTGAGGAAGATGAAAAAGTCTCCTCTTCGGATTTGGCATAATTTGTTATTGAAGAGCTCAATAAAAACAATAGTCCAAGAACGAACAAACAAAAAATCTTAAATTTCGAAGTTTTATTCATTATGATTTTCCTTCATTAAATATTTCTGATTACCTTATACCAGTATAGAGTATTTACTCAATAATTTCTATAATGCGGTCTTAATACAGACGTAAAAGTCTCAGGCATAAAACTTTAGGGCTAATGGCAATATAGGAATAATCCGTTTAACCGTCTGTCTTCTTCCGGAGAATCGGTGGCACGCGGGCCAACGTCGCCCGCTCCAGGTCGTAGGCGTAGGCCAGGAGTTCCGCCTCGGTCCAGACATCACCGATGAAAGCCAGGACGAAAGGGGTTCCGTCATCGTAGTAGGCAAAGGGAAGGGTGACAACCGGCAGGCCGATGTTAATTTTCACATTAAATTAACCCATAATTCTCAAATTAAATTACCCTATTTC
>CAZEWV010000064.1:0-10474 GCA_964516025.1 uncultured Eubacteriales bacterium | reverse complement strand
AAACAAAAAGAGAAGCCGTAAACAGCTTGGTCTTTGAGTTTTGTTCCCAACCGAAAAGGAATGAAACAGCAGCGATATTCGTGCTCAACGGACAAGGATGAATAATTGTAATAGCTCCAAGACCCAGGGAAGTCAAAGCCCCAATTAGCAGCGTGCTCATCTCCGGCCCTCTTGAAATTCTAATAGTTCGGACCTGAGCATTTCTATAAATTTTTGTTTTTTATTTGTAAGATACCAAGCCTCCGTAACAACTTTCACACTTGATTCTATCCCTTCGGCGATATCGATCAATACGAGTGTACTTGTAAAAATGTTAAATTTTTTAACGAGGTTTTTATATCGGGGGGATTCCATATCGACCGTTCGAAACACAATATTTTCGTTTTTCAACTCATCCGGAAAATAAATATTAAGCATTTCTTTTGTGTGGTTTTCCATATTTATACAGAATTTGCATCTTTGTGTACGGTGAAACTGCAGGATAAGCACGCCATTCTGAAACGGTAACTCAAACTCCTCGATCAGGTCTATATTGTAAGAGTTATTTCTAAGAATATGGTTATTCCAAATATTGACGGCAAAACCACCCAGGCTGATGGCTACAAATAGCAGCAGACTTCCTCTTATTAAAACATGCCAAAGTTTCCTTTTTGATTGCACCTTGGTTAAATAGGCATTGATATTCTGACGGAATTCCCGATTGACAGTAAATTCCGGCTTCGAATCCCCTTTTTTTATTTCACCTGAAAAGGCATAGATATTGACCGGACATGAATCAGGTGTAGATTTTGATTGGACAACCTGTAGAATTCCGGCCTCAACCAGCTTGTTAGCGGCCCTCACTCCGTCTGATGGACAACAGCCCTTTAAATCCAGGGGATCACTACCAGTAATAATAAAATACTTAGACTGAGATGCGATAAGCTTGAGCAGTCTTTCTTTCGTTTCTGAGGGCATCTCATCCAGTGCGCTCAAATCAAACATATTTTTCATATGAAATACTCTATGCCAGCATGCGCTGCCTGGTAACGACCTCGCCCAGAGTTACGGCCAGTTCTTTGACATCATCCTGAGTTGTTTTGTACCCCATTGATATCCTTACCGTACCAAGTGCCTCTTTCTCCGAACGTCCTAATGCTGTGATGATGCGGGACGGTTTGACATCATTGGAATGGCAGGCAGATCCCGCTGAAATTGCAAATCCTCTAAGGTCCATCTCGGCGACTAGATTCGTACCAATCGTTTCCGGAAAAGAAATAGAGACCAATCCGGGCAGGCCGTCGTGGCTTGAATTTACCAGAAAATCAGAAGCCTTTTCGCCAAGTTTTTCTAGAAATAAATCAGTCAATTGATTCAATCTTGGTCGTTCACTATCTATCATGGAATGATTCTTCTCTAGTGCAACCAAGGCTGCTGCCAATCCTGCTACATTCTCTGTACCCGCGCGTAATCCATGTTCCTGCCCTCCACCCAGAATTTGGGGAGTAAGCCTGTCAGAATTCATAAAAATCCCGCCAAAACCTCGGGGACCCCCGAATTTATGCGATGAAAAAGTGTAAAAATCTATCAAAACTTCATCCAAATTGACTTTGACATGCCCGAGAGCTTGAGCACCATCGCAGTGTAAAAGAATATCGTTTTCTCTACACAGACCGCTATAAGCGGCAATATCGTGGATGACTCCGGTCTCGTTGTTGACATGAACTGCACTCAAAAGAATTGTATTTCTTTTGATAGAATCCTTTATTTTGCTGAGGGATAGCTGACCATTCTTCTCTAAAGGTACGACATCGGTTCGGCTCTTGTAGAGTTTTTTTGCAAACCAAACGGATTCGTGGACATCGACAGCCAGAAGCAACCGTCCCTTTTTATTTTTCTCCATGACTCCGCGGATGACCAGGTTATTTGCTTCTGTTCCCCCTGAGGTGAGGATTGTCCTGGCTTTCTCTCTATGACACAGAATTTCCATCTTTTTCTTCAGTTCTTCCAAGACCTTCTGGGCTTCTCTACCTTCAAAATGCGCTGAGGAAGGATTTCCAATATATTCGTGGGACATCCTGCTGAATTCTGCCAAAGCGTCAGGAAATGGAGGGCAGGACGACGCATAATCAAAATAAAAACATGTCATAATTGTATTTTACAACATTTTGGAATTATGGGAATGAATTAAAGGGACATCATACTTAATTATTTGCTTGAATTAAGTATGATGCCCCCCCCTTGTTAAAAGATCTTATTTTTGAGCTTCTCGAGCTTTGATTAGAGATTCTTGAAGAAACTCTATATCCGATTCAGTCATATTCTGTTTACTTTTTAGTAGGAAAGTCGAAAAAGCGGAAATCTCTTCATTGGTGGCGGGAAATCCCATGTTTTTTCCATCGAGCAAACTTGAATTAACGATTTCCTTTCCATCTTTATCGAGGACAGTAAACCAGGGAATTCCGGATTTTTCTGAGGCCGGAAAATTCTTTTTTATCTCCATCCCATCTATAGTTCTTTCTTGATCGATTTTGAGAAAAACAAAATCTTTTGCAAGGATAGCGCCTACTTCTTTTTGTTCCATCCACTTTGTCATCCGTTTGCACCATCCACACCAGGGAGCACTAAATCTCAAAAAAACACTTTTTCCGGTTTCTTCAGCTTCGCCAAGTGATTCTTTTAACAAGTTGTTCGCATCCAGATATTTTGCTTGGTGTTCGGTTAAAAAAGCCATGACCTTTTCCGGATCATGGGCCTTATCTTTTTCAAGCGATCCTGTTTCTTGATTTGTCACGACATTTCCGTCTTTGTTCAGGATAGTTAGATATGGAACACCTGCGTTTTTGGATTTAAATTCTGCTCCGTATTTATCTGCCAGGTCAATATTTTTATCAAATTGGGCAACATCCACCAGAATCACTTCATATTCGTAAAGCAGTTTTCGAGCTATATTTTTGTCCTCGTTAAAAAGTTTATGGAGAATTCTACACCAGCCACACCAGTTGGCTCCCCATTGAATAAGAACACGTTTGTTCTCTTTTTGAGCACGGATTAAAGCTGCAGCGATATCTGCTTTTGCGTCGGCGTCTTCATCATATATATCAGATGTCTCCCCCTCCGCCTTTTTTTGGCTGGAGGGCCCGGAAAAAACCGACGCTGTAAGAGGGATGGAAATGATGTAAACTAAAATTAAACTCACGATCATTTTTTTGGTGATAAACTTCATGGTCATTTCCTCTTAGTTTTTTAGATAGAGATCTTGCTGCAATATCTCACATATTTTATTGCAAAGCAATAGAAGGACATCAACGTTTGTGCCATTCTGCTTGTCGTTAGCTAGCTGGGTTTTCCTGGAAATATTTTCCCATTTCTTCAAAAGACAGCAGCGGATGACTTTCGATATTGCAGCTATCCAAAAGTGTGCCGCCAAGCAGATCATACAAGTCAAATGTTTTGTCGATATCGAAGACAAAATATCCACCGCGCTTGTCTCCAAACATCGCTCCGTCGACCAATTTTCCTGAGCTTTGGATATGCTGCATCTGCTTTCCAACCGCTTCTCTTATACGATTGACATCCTCATTGCTTGTAATCGTGTCGAACACCTCAAACTTAATAAGAAATTTCATTTCTTCCTCCATAAATATTTTGGTTCACTTATATCATGCAGCCAAATTAAAATCAATTAAATATATAGTATTTATAAATTTTGTAGTCTATTATTACTATCTTTTTAACCTCACTCTATTAAAAGCATAGATAAGTATGATGTCCCTTTAATTACTTTAATTAAGTATGATGTCCCTTTAATTCATTTTTCTGCAACTGACCGACTCAGAGCGGGTGTTCACCGAAAAACACTACCAATTTTCAACTCTTCCCCCTATCTTGTTCATGTGAGCCAAAGCTCACGAAATAAAATCTCGGAGGATAAAATGGAAAAAAAAGGTAAAGTTTTTTTTGATGCGAGGGTCATCGTTGCGATCTTTATTATAGCCATTGGAGTGATGTTTCTCCTAGAAAACTTGGGAGTTCCCATAGGAATTGATCTTTGGGATCTGTGGCCAGTGGCGCTTATTTTAGTCGGCTTGAGTCAACTCTCCCAAACAAGAGACACCAGTCAGTCAATAGGCGGATGGATCATTCTCGTAATCGGTGTGTTGTTTTTGCTATCCAATTTGGATATCATTCCGTATGGTTTTTTTGATTTTTGGCCTGTTGTCCTGATTTTAGTGGGTCTCTTGATTCTAAAAAATGCATTTTGGGGATTTAAAAAGACACCTGACTCACAGGACTTTATCAATCTTTCGTGGGCACTTGGAGGAGGAGACTTAAGATTCAATACAAAAAATCTGAAAGGTGGAAAAATAACATCAATCATGGGCGGAGGAGCCATCGATTTAAGAGAGGCCGATATCCAGGAGGATGATGTTGTAATTGATACGTTTTGTTTAATGGGTGGAATTGAAATTAAGGTTCCCACAACGTGGGAAGTGAATATGCAGGTAACACCACTGCTCGGAGGTATTGATAATAAAACGTCTTATCATGCCGCTAATGACAAGGATTCCCGCCTTGGAAAATCACCCAGGAAACTGACGATTAAGGGAATAGCTATTATGGGAGGAATTGAGATAAAAAACTGACATGCATCCATTTCTGAAGTCTCCCTTATATGTGCTGCTGATGGGGCTCCTCTGGAGCCCCATCGTGCTTTGTGCGGTGCTGCTGGAAAGAGGATTGAATGGACTCCCCTTCCTCGAAGCCTTAATTCTTGTCGGTCCAGCCATGGTGGTGGAATTATTTGTCGTTCTCTCCCTGTGGTATCCCTGCAAGGCCATCAATCCTGAAAAATACAATATGATTCGGTTTATTGTCCGGCATGTTTTTTCGGCTGCAGTGATGATAGCGGTATGGTTAATGGCTTCTGGTTTATATAGTGAGTTCCTTGATGTGCTTACTAAAAACGGAATCTGGAGAGAACGCTTTAATGAAGCCTTTCCACTTTTGATTGGCACAGGTTTGTTTCTGTATTTTCTATTCAGTCTGATCTATTATCTAATGCTCACCATCGAAAAAAACAGAAAAGCTGAACAGATGGCATTAAAAAACCGCCTTGATGCCAGCCGTGCCGAATTGATGTCGCTTAAAACCTCTATCCACCCGCATTTTTTGTTTAACAGCATGACGGCCCTGAGCACTCTCACTCTAACTTATCCAGAAAAAGCTCATCAGATGTGTATCCAGCTATCCGATTTTCTGCGGTACAGCCTGGACTACGGCAGCCAAGATTGGGTTCATGTTAAAGATGAGATGGAGCATATCGAAAATTACCTGGGGATTGAGAAAATCAGGCTGGGAGACCGTCTTAAACTAGAATTTCAGATCGAACCCGAGACATTTGATGAGAACCTTCCTCCATTTACCCTGCTGCCTCTCGTAGAAAATGCCGTTAAACATGCATTCCAGCAATCCCTGGAGACCAGAATCCTATATCTCCGGATACAGAAAATGCCGGATTGGCTGTTAATCGATGTTAAAAACTCCTTTGATCCTAATAGCCGGGTTGTAGATAGTGGGGGCCATGGTCTTAAAGGATTAAAAAAGCGGCTGGCCAATGTGTACGATGATAAGTCTACTATGGTAGTAAAAAAAGAGGATGACATCTTTGCAGTTTCCCTTAGACTACCTAGAATGACAGAGATTAAAGATGAATAGAAGGCGCGTTTTGATTGTCGATGATGAGCCGCTGGCTCGGAAAGCCATGTCTTTAGCGCTGTCTGAGTTTCCACAGATTGAGGTTATAGGTGAGTGCGCCGATGGATTTGAAGCGGTCAAAATGATCAATCAGGAAAAACCCGAAGTGGTCTTTCTGGATATTCAGATGCCCAAACTCGATGGATTTGACGTGCTGGAACTCTTGGATAGTCCTCCATTTATTGTCTTTGTTACGGCCTATAACGAATATGCCTTAAAGGCGTTTGAATCACATGCCCTCGATTACATCCTCAAACCCGTGAAGATAGAAAGGCTGGGAAAGACACTTGAGCGAGTCGAAAAACGGCTGAGAGAGCGTAAGGAACAGCCGGTGAGCCAACTGCTGGACCATCACCAACTGCACAATACACCATTGAAAAGGATATTGGTGCGGGATCGTAGCCGAATTCACATTCTACCAGTGAAAGAGATTTCTTTTATAGAAGCTCAGGATGACTATGTCGCTTTTTTCTTGGGAGAGAGATCGTATTTAAAAAAGGAAACCCTTTCCGGACTGGAAAAACGGTTGGACAGCCGGCATTTTGTGCGGATCCACCGCTCTTACCTTCTCAATATAGACTTTCTGAGCAAGATCGAGCCCTATGCCAAGGACAGCAAGATTGCTGTTCTAAAGGACGGCAAAACACTGCCGATCAGCCGCTCAGGCTACCAACTCCTCATAACCCACCTCTGAAATCGAGTGAATTAATTAAAGGGACATCATACTTAATTATTTAAAATAATTAAGTATGATGTCCCTTTAATTATACAGGAATTTAATATATCAGTGAGTTGAACAGAAGTTTGAATGTGGAGTAGGATTGGGCCCGGTTATGCACATTAAAACCAAATAAAATCAGCTTTCCTTTTTCAAAATCGATATCTAGAATTGCCGATTTAGTTCTGAGCAGCTCATCCCCCAAAATCCATCCGCTCAACAGTAGAGATTCATCCGGATATTCGGCCACGACTTTGTATGTGACTTTGGCTTTTGATTGAACGTACTTCTTTTTTGCAGGGCTCTTTTTCGCTGGAGGAGAATCAGAATCAGTTGCGGCTTTTTTCGTAGGAGCCTTTTTTTCAACTTTTGGCTTTGGAGTTTCACTCTCATATTCAAAGGCTTTTCCTCTGGAAAAATATGCTATCCCTTCCTTCTGCAATCCAAATGCGAGAGGGTGATCCGTTTTATAATTCATTTTCAGTATGGAACCCGGACAACTAAAATCCTCCGACTTTACACCCCTCATGGCATTTTTAAAGGGAAGCCTAAACTCCTGGATGGCAAAATCTGAAGAACCCTTATTGCAGACAAGCACTCCGCCTTCTTTAACAAATTTTTTGATGTTTTCCACCCCATCTTTCGTTATTCCACCTACATAATCCGGATGGATGGAACCTTTTGAATTTCCGCTGATAATAGATCTGGAACCCTGATCGGCTAAGACTATGACATCAAATCGTGCCCTGAGGCTTCCGGCTCTAATTTCAGCATCGGTAAGGAAATGGTATTTAAACTCATACTGTTCAAAAACATAGGATATCCAGCCGGCATCCATACTGGCTGTCCAGGATTTATATAGCGCGATTCTGTTATTACGAAGAGGTTTTGTCTTCACACTGATTTTTCCACCGGTCATTTTGGTCTGGGTTTGAGCCGCAATCTCTTTAAGTTTGTTGATCCCGAGACTACCGGCATTAACAATAAAAGCTCCGGCAGGAAATGATTTCCCTCCCACAGTGAATTCTTCCAGAGCACAGCTGACCTTTCCTCCGGCTTCGTGGATCTGGTTTACGGCGATAAAACTTGCATTGTCCATGTGTGAAAAAGCATAAATCGTTCCGCTTCCGCTCAGGCCTCCAGGAAAAGATTCAGTCTTATCGATTAAGGTTTTGCTGACAGACAATGGTTTACTCATTTCAAAATAATCAACACCCATCTGAATGGGAAGAGTCCATCCGGCTCCGTCATAGGCTCTTATGGGTTCTTTTCCGACCGAGGCCGTTCCAACAATCCCCTGCCAGAGATGGGAGTACTTTTTCAGATCAGGATAGTCCTGTTTTTCCATCAAATTCCTGGTAAACAATCCAAAAGGTTGAGAGGTCGAAATAAGATAGGAACCTTTTGCGTAGTCGATACCATTATGAGAAAAATCTTCATCGGCCGTGTGGATTTCTACACCATTGAGGATAAATCGGTTGATCATCAACGTGGTGGTGTGCTCATCTTTTTGATCTCTGGGGATTATCCAGCCATACGGTGGTTCATTTTGATACTGTTTGATCACATCTTTGGCCACACGCCACTTGTTGAACAAAAATTCATATTTGTATTTAGCCCCCACTTCCAGCACAGCCTTTGATGCCGTGAGGTTATAGGCTACAGCATCTCCCAATCGCCACCAACCGCCTTCCCAGGGATTGGGATAAAAGACTCCCCTGGTCAGGTCTCTGTATCTTTGAGGGAATGCGTTTAAGGCATAGAAGTTAGGTGTGGCATACCTGAAATTGGCCGTCTCAGTCAAAATGGATGGAATATTGTGACCATCCACAAACTGCGTGACATAACCGGGATACCAGCTGTCGAAACGGATACGGGAGATGGCGCCCGGTTGGTTGGCTTCCTCAAAGGCCTTTCCCATGGCTGCACCGATCAAGTTTTTCCATCGGACAATGATAGGGTGCAGATTGGGATTCATAGGTTCAGACTCAGGCGGAATCCAGATTCTGGCCGGAAATGGAGCGGTTTCATGAAGGTTGTATAGTATTTCCGGAAACCAATCATGGCTGGTGGCCCAGTTCATATTTTTTATTTCCTGGAGATTGGCGATGAAGGAATCGCGGTTATTGTCATGTCCGGCATACTTTTGATACAGCTCCGGCATGCGGCTCATTTCAAACTTAGTGCCGACATTGTTCATATACCAGTCAGAAACAAGCGTCAGGCCGTCGGGATTGGCAAAAACAAGAAGGAAAATAATATTGTCTCTGATCAAACGGGTTGAGCGGTCTTCGCCTGTGACAATATCGTAGGCGAGCTGGATGGCATGCTGTGCCGGTGAGGCTTCTGAGGCATGAAGGCCGCAGTCTATCCACACAATGGATTTACCTTCGTCGGCAAGTTTTTTAGCTTCTTCTTCAGATACTCCTCTGTAGAGAGAAAGTTTCTTGTTGATCTCTTTGTAATAATCCAGCTTGGCAATATTATCTTCAGAGGATATAACGGCGTACTTCATTCTTCGCCCTTCCGAGGTAGGCCCCATATCCATGACGAGCATCCTATCCGACTGTGAGGCAATTTTTTCGAAATAGCCTATGGCTTGTTCGTAATTTGCCAGATGAAAGTCAGCACCGGGTTTAAATCCTAAAAATTCTTCAGGAGGTGTTACCTGGGCAAGGCAAATTGTTCCTGATAAGAATAAAATGAAGCAAGTTAAGAGAGCATAAATTTGGAACCGTTTGGAATTGTTCATCATTTCCTCCGATTTAATTTAATGCAATACTATAAAAAAAATAGAAATTAGTAAAGAAATTGAATTGAATTTGGAATTAAAGAGGGAATAATTAAAGGGACATCATACTTAATTATTGGGGAATAATTAAAGGGACACTATACTTAATTATATGTAAATCGACACAGCTCAGAGGCTACCTCTGGAAAAGTTTCGATAAAGATCTAATATATAAATATTGAATTAAGTATGATGTCCCCTTAATAGGAAAATGGATTAGTCTTTTGAGTCCATTTCTTGTCCACAACAAGTCGGAGGAGCAGGATTTCCGCCTTCATTTATAACTTGGATCTCTTTTCCACAAAGACTGCAAATAAAATGTTTTCCATCTTGTGTCATCTAAAACTCCTATTAATTTTGTTTTATTATACGCTATTACTATCATTTTTGTAAAGTATAATTGTCAACCAATCCCCCAACGTTAGTATCTAGATCTCTACTGATTTGACTCAAATCACCAGTCCTGATAGATTAATAATCAGATGAAATTCTGTGCTATTCTCCCAGGGAGACGAACATGAAAAAAAATATCAGTCGACGTGAATTTATCAGGACTTCCACGAAGGCAGGATTGTTTTTCGGACTTGCAAGGATAAATTTCTTGAAAGGAAGTTCAAGCGAAACCTTTGATCTTATAATCAAAAACGGCACCCTTGTCGATGGAATCGGCAATAAATCATATAGGGCCGACATTGGAATCTTGGGAGAATATATAAAGAAAGTGGGAGATCTTCAAAAGGTTAACGCTTCATCAGTTATCGATGCGACCGATCGTGTCGTCTCCCCGGGATTCATTGATATCCACACGCACACGGATACTGAAATTTTGATCAATCCCAAGGCCGAAAGCAAGATACGTCAGGGCGTCACCACAGAATTAGGTGGCAATTGTGGGAGTTCGCCATTCCCGATAAAACAGCCCATCTCAGAATCTGCAAAACGCCGAGCAGAAAAAAACGGTATTACTATGGATTGGACCGATTTAAAGGGATTCCATTCGGCAGTAGCGAGCAAAGGGACAGCCCTCAATCACGCCACCTTGATCGGTCATGGCACGGTGCGAAGTTTTGTTATGGGAGATGACCAGCGCGATCCGACACCTAAAGAGCTCGAGACCATGAAAAGAATTGTTGCCGAAGCAATGGAACAGGGTGCATTTGGGATTTCGTCAGGTATAGATACCCACGGCTAAAGCCGTGGTACTTATCAAAACTCAAGCTTCGCTTGAC
>CAZEWV010000063.1:6735-10474 GCA_964516025.1 uncultured Eubacteriales bacterium | reverse complement strand
TGGCGGGGACCTTGGTGTATTCGGCATAAGCTCCATCCATATGATTGCCCAGCATAACCATATTGAAGCAGATGTTTTCCCGGCCGAGCCGGCAGTTGTCGCAGTGTCCGCATGAGAAGACTGGCGGGATAAGCACCCGATCACCGGCAGAGAAATTGGTCACTTCCGCTCCCACTTCTTCGACGATCCCCGAGGGTTCGTGCCCAAGAATCATGGGAGGCTTCTTGAAAGTCGGTACACCGTGATCGATGTAATGGGCGTCGGTGTTGCACACACCGCAGGCCGCCAATTTGACCAGAATTTCATGGGCTTCAATATGAGGTATTTCGACTTCCTCGATTTTAAGGGGTTGGTTGGGTCCGTGGAAAACAGCAGCTCTCATCATTATTTCTCCTTTAATTATTTCGGTTAATTAGGTATATATGTATGTCTTTATTATAGTTTTTTTCTCTATTAGTTGATATAAAGGATTCAAGGGTCGAGGGTTCTGGACTCCTTGCCTTCTCCGTCATTGCGAGTGCAACGAAGCAATCTCATCTTTTCATTCATTAGATCGCCACGGCCTTTACAGGCCTCGCGATGACAATTGGGGGCCATTGACTCCTCAAACTCTCGACCCCTCGAACCATTTCTTATTTGTTTTTCCAGATAGGTGCTCTCTTTTCCATAAAAGCCTTTAAGCCCTCATTGGCGTCTTCTGTGGACATCAGGCTGTCCTTATACATTTTTTCTATCCGTTCCAGACCCTCTGCAAAATTTGTCTCCAATCCCATAGCCAGCCCTCTTTTTGAATATTTGATTCCCACAAGACTCAATTCAGAAAAAGGCTGGATGAAGAGATCGAGCTCTGCGTCGAAAGTTTCGAGAGGAACGACCTTGTTGACCAAGCCAATTTTTTCGGCTTTTTCGGCCGTGATGACCTTCCCGGTGAGAAGGAGTTCTGCCGCATGTTTAAGCCCAATGAGCCGTGGAAGAACGAGCAGGGCGACAGGCGGGATGACGGAGAGTTTGATCTCCGGCTGTCCAATCTTGAGGTTGTCGGCAGCAAAAATGAGGTCACAAAAAATGGCCATTTCACACCCTCCACCCAGTGTCAGGCCTTTGCAGGCAGCGACTGTGACGGCATCGATGTTTTGTAGATTGCGGAATATGGCATGAAAGGTGTCCAGCATTTGATCTGCCTTGTCCTCTGTGTGATCGGCCACATCGACTCCGGCAGAGAAGGCTTTTTCTCCCATCGAAGTCAGCACGAGAACTTTCACATCCGTGTTGTCTTTGAGTGAGACTAGGGCGTCATTGATGTCCTCCATGGTGGCGATGTCCAGGATATTGACTGGCGGACGGTTGATGAAAAGAAACGCTTTGTCCCCACGGATCTTAAAGAGAATGTTCGAGTTTTTGTGTTGTGTCATATTGTCCTCTTCATATACTTGATCAGATTTCAAATCAAGGCTTTTTTGATATTTTTTGTGCGAGTTCCTTTCCTTTCAAAGCGTACTCTAGGGATTTTGCGTTATTCCCGGTGCGGTTATAGAGGTCGGCCAGGAGAAAATATCCCAGGGGCAGGTCTTTATTATCGGGTTTCAACTCGATCCCCTTTTTTATCAGAGATATGGCCTCTTCGTATCTCTCCCCCCGGTTTAAATAAATCCTCCCAAGATAAAAATAGGCCAAGGGAAAATCAGGATTTATTTCAATAGTCCTATTCAGATAATTTTCCTCTTCCAAAACCTGTTCAGTCATCCTGAAAAGACGGGACAAATTGAAACTGGACTTGAAGTGATTAGGGGAATTTTCCAATTCCTTGCTGTAGGCCTCTTTAGCAAGAGATAGTTCGCCCTTCTTTTCCAGAAGCTGAGCCAGATTAAAATAGGCATTGTTCATCTTGGGATTGATCTCTAGAACCTTGTGAACATGTTTTTCCGCGTTCACCAGATCTTCATTTTTCAGGTAAAGCATTGCCAGGGCAGCGTGTGAAGCCGCAGAGGCGGCATTGAGTGCCAGGGTTTCTTTATAATATCCTATGGCTTCTTCGTCTTTTCCCTGGATGACTTTCATGCCGCCAAGTATGAAAAAGAGCTGTGAATCAGAAATCCCCTTTTCCAGATTTTCAATAATAAAAGCCTCTGCTTCGTCGAATTTTTCCATTCTCCTCAAGGCATTTGCAATATTTATGATCGTAAAAGTGTCATCCGGCTTTCTGTCCAGAGCCTCCCTGAAATAGCGGATGGCCTCCTCATATTCCCCATTTTTGAAGTAGACATTGCCAAGAGAGAAATAGGCATCGATGATATCCGGATCATCGGCGATAATCCCTTTTATGATCGCGGCCGCTTCTTCGGCCTTTCCCTCCATACCCATCTCCCGGGCCTTAGAGAGCTGGTTAAAAACAATGATCTTATCCTTCGGATTAGCCAGCTCTTTCCCCTCAAGCGATGCAGAATCCGAAAACGAGCCGATATATCCCAGCGCTGCAAGTTTTTCCATTGTCTCCTCATCGATCTTTGTGATATCCATCTCCAGGGCTCCCTGGCTATATTTTTCAATAAAATTTTTGGCTTCCCTGGAAAGCCTCGATAAAACGCCCGCATGTGATGCGGCTAAATTCTGGGCCTCATCAGGGTCCTCTATCAAGTCATACAGTTCCATATCAGGGGACAATATCAATTTATACCTTTCATTCTGGACGCTCTTTAATTCAGACCAGCCAAAATGAAAACGGGGATAGAATGTCTCTGAATAAGCAAGGTCTCCTGGTAATCTATCTTGATCAAAGAATAGAGGCAGAAGACTTTCCCCTTGGACCTGATCAGGAATAGACAGATCTTCCATTTCCAGCACTGTGGGCATGATGTCCACCAAAGATACAACTTGAGAAGAAGACAGGCCTTGAAGTTCAGGAAACGGCGTCACAAATATAAGAGGAACGGCTATCGCCTCCTGGTACACAAAAAAACCATGAGTGCTCTCACGGTGTTCTCCAAGACTTTCCCCATGATCTGCTGCGAAGATGAGAAAAGTGTTGTCCACTAATTGATTGCTCTCCAAAAAATCCCATAGACGGCCGAGTTGAGAATCTGTAAAAGCGATTTCTCCGGCATAAGGACGGTTGGCGTATTTTTTATCGAATGGAGGAGGCGGCTCATAGGGTGTATGAGGATCATAGAGATGGATCCAGGTGAAAAATTGATCTCCCTTATTTTCTTCCAGCCAGGTGAGGGCTTCATCCATGACTTCATTGGCCGGCCTTTGAACACTTGCCAGAGAGATCCTCTGGAACTGGCTCAAGTCAAAATTATCGAAGTAATAATCAAATCCTTGATCTAAACCCCATTTGGACTCAAGGACAAAGGCCGCCACAAAAGCCGAAGTTTTGTAGTTTTTTGTTTTGAAGAGTTCGGCCATTGTGTCAAGCTTGGGGGGAACGAGAAATCCACCGTTATCCCGGACTCCATGATAGAGAGGAAGAGTTCCTGTGAATATGGATGTGTGAGAAGGTAGAGTGAGCGGAGTCGTAGCGATACAGTTTTCGAACATGATACCTCTCTCTGCAAAAAGATCTATGGTTGGAGTCTCGATCTCTTCGAATCCATAACAGTGGAGGCGGTCTGCCCGGAGAGTATCCACCGTAATAAAAATAAAATTGAAATCTTTGTCTTTTTTAAATGAAGAAAAAGAAGGCCGTTTAGGCACGAAGACCAAATACAATACAGCCGCAGAAACAATAAAAAGAAAAATG
>CAZEWV010000063.1:4317-6635 GCA_964516025.1 uncultured Eubacteriales bacterium | reverse complement strand
TGAACGTCTTTTCCAGCCTGAGATCCAAGTTGGTTTGACTGTCGTATCTTCTCGATCCTTGCTCTTCGGTGTTGATCGTCCTTCGTCCCTGGTCGAGCCTGTAGCGTGCTCTTCTGGTATACGTGTTCCCTGTTATGTAGCTGAAATGAGCATTGAACTGGATGTCAAAAGGAAGGATGTAAGACCCCTGCAGCTTGAGCATATGAGTGGGATCATTAGTGGCACGGCCCTCTCTATTGATCCAAAAGTTGGGATCTTCGACACTTCCTCCCCAACCCACATCATCTCCAAAACCATTGTCCATGGTTCCTTTGGTTACTGAATAGACATAAGAGGCGATAAGCTGCCACCTGTTGGAAAACCTTTTATTGAAAAGGACTTCAACTCCCTGGTAATCCCGGAAAAGATCTTTGTCGACATAGGGATCTCCTGCTCCGACATTTCCCAATACATATTGGTGCTCACCAGGATTTGTCTGGTTGTAGACCGTGTAAGTGGCAGTCGTGATGGGATCGGACACAGTCTCATTCTCGTACATTGCCACTGTGTCATAGATTCCCAGCATGTCTTTCCATTTCCGGTTGATATAGGTGACTCCAAAAGAGGCATCCTTGAAGAGTTCCCTTTCTATACCTATAGTGAACTGGTCCATGGAGGGGTGTTTGATATTGGCGGCGAGAGTGACCGGTTGGTGAACGTCTCTCCAGTCTTCATACCATACTCCGCCCCATTGAGAATAACCGACATAGTCACTCCAGGAATCGGCAGTATTCAAGCGGTCAAAGACTCCTGTGAACATGGCTTCTGTATACCGTCCGTAGTGGGCTTTGAAAACCGTCTTGTGATCTCCGAAGATATCCCAGGCAAGGCCAGCTCTGGGGGCGAATCGGTTTGCCTTATATACGGATCCTGAAACGCCTTCAACTCCACCTCTCATGAGGCTGAAACGGCCTCCAATATTCAGAGTCAGATTATCGGTGATACTCCAAGCATCCTGGGCAAAGATTTCTGTCCTGGTGTATTTTGAATCCAGATCATAGCCTTCGTACTGGTAGGCATAAAGATAACCGTACCAATCATAGATGTACCAGCTGTTAGGCCCGGTGTATCCGAACTGGCTTCTGGCTTCACCATACTCGAACTCGGTTCCAAATTTAAAATCATGATTTCCCTTAATAAAATCTTCGGCATAGTGAGAAATCGATGCATTGGCCTGGAATCTTTTGCGGTCGGCTTTGTACCACCAGTTGCTGTTGTCATACCACTGCCAATCTTCCGTGCTCCATGTGGCTGTTCCTGTTCCTTGGGGATCAAGATAGTAATATCCATCGAAAAAAGATCCCTTGAGATCGATAAAAGTCGTGGCACTTAAGATCGTTGTCAGATTGAAATTGCCGACGATCTCAGGACTTGTCTGTGAGACGCACGTCTCTGGTGTGGGATGTGTGGTGCCAGCCCGTCGATTTATACCGTTATATCTGTCCAGTTCCAGGAACGCTGTCAGATTGAACATGGATCCGAGTTGAGAGGTGAGCTTTGTGAACAAACGGGGCTGCTTGTAGTCTCTGAAATTGGGAGCTTCAAATCCGGCCGGTCTCTGTTTGGAGCGGTAATACTGAAGCCCGACAAAAAACCAAAGCTTGTCCTTCATGATCGGTCCGCCTAGATGAAAACTGCCATCCAACATTCCGAAGATCGGTGATTCCAGATCTGGAAAATCATCGATGTACTCACCGTTGTTCTCAGTTGTCCAGAAACCTTTTTTGGTATCCTGAAAAATGAATTCAGCATGGCCGGCGAATTCATTTCCGCCAGACTTGGTGATCGTGTTAAAGATCACTCCCGTAAAGGCGCCGTATTCGGCGTTTAAGCCGAGTCCCATGATTTTGGCTTCTTCCAAAACGTTGTAATCGAGGAAAACCCAGGCAGAACCCAATTCAGGATCAGAGACATCCACACCATCAACCTGATAGGAAATGCCTGTTCCGTCTGAGGATCCATAGGCGACGTCATTGTTCACTCCGGGAGCGAGGTTGACGATACCTGTCACAAACTGATTCGTGGGCATCGCACGGAGAATCTCATTGGAGAGGGTTACGGATGCGGTTTCCGAGGTCTTTATGTCTACTGTAGGAGACACAGCGTAGACAGTGACTTCCTCTTCGAGTGTTGAGAGCTTCATTCCAAGATCGACGGTCAGCCGCACGGTTGTAGTGATCCGGATATTTTCCTGGATTGCAGTCGCAAATCCCTGGAGCTGGGCCGTGACCGTATAAAGACCTGGGGGAAGAGCTGGAAATCGGTACTGGCCATCGGGA
>CAZEWV010000063.1:0-4217 GCA_964516025.1 uncultured Eubacteriales bacterium | reverse complement strand
GTTCAGTTTGCAGATTTCAATTTCGGCCGCCAAACTTCGAAAAAAGGAAGCCGGACAGAGAGAGGGTATTTCTACGTTCTACTCGGTCCCCCTATGGAAAGGCAGATGTATACCACTCAGGCTGACCTTAATCCCCTAGAGATGTGGTTCTACAAGGGTGAACAGAAATACGGCATACCTCCTTATTTTTATCTCATCTTCTATCAATCCCAGAACATCGGAGAATTACGCCTTTATTCACCGGGAGTGGAAGGGCCTGAAAAACTGGTCTCTCCGACTCAGCAAACCAGGGGATTGAACCGGACACAAGCCTATCAGATCATAAAAAATATCTCTGGAGAACTCGCGGGGGCTTCATTGAGCTATCTTCCGGGAGACGCAAGTTTAGGAGTGATATCTTTTTCCTCAGAGACCATTCTTTCCAGTATCCATTCTCTGCCTGAAAAAAAATTCTCTGACTCCTATGCACGAAATTACCTCTATTACAAGGATTATGTAGAAACCGATTACAGCGCCAATTTCTTGGAAAGCACAAATAAGGTTAAAATATTCAAAAACTCGGGACAATTCTATATCCACTGGACCATTGAGCCAACCAAGATCAATTTCGCTCTGTATGAGGACAAATACTATTCTTCTTTCCAGTTGAACATGCGAATCGAAGATAGGGCAGGAAACCTCGTGATAGAAAAAGAGGATGAGATCCCTTTGAGTGTAAGCCCCGAAAATTACCGGCAGAATGAACGGCGCTTGTTTGCGTTTCAGGATATTTTGCCTATCATACCTGGAAATTTCAAGATCTTGTTCCTTTTGAAAAACAAAACAACCAATGACTTCACTTCATTCCAAACAGAAATCTTTGTTCCGGAAGTAAAAAGCGGCCCATACCTCGGGAACGTCCTTCTTTATCAAGATAAAAACCAGACACAAAAGGACAAATTGAAGGCCTTTTCTTTCAATGGAAATCAATACCTTTTTAATGCCAAAAACAACTTCCTTCCCCAGAATAAGATCGGTATGTACAGTCAAGTCCACAATCTGAACAATAAAGAAAATCAATCTGTTGTATTTGAGATATTCGATGTTAATTCTGACTCTGCTGTCCACAGTTTAAAAAAAACTCTGACGGATGTGATAGGACCTGATGGAGAGAGCCTTGATTCTGGCCTCCTATCTCTTTCTTCTCTCAAACCCGGATATTATTTGGCTCAAATCTCTATACTGGATGAAAACGGAATCCGCTACCTCATTGAAAAGGAAAACTTCATCCTTCTTTCCCAACCCTATCCCGTCATACCCTGGAGTTATTCCAAACAGCACAATCCTTCCCGATCTCCAGAACATTTCTATGTTCTGGCCTCACAATATTTCATGACAAAACAGTATACAAAAGCAAGATCTAACCTCGAAAAGATATTGGGTGAAACGGAAAGCTCTTCAGCTCGGCTGCTTTATGGAAAAACTCTATTTGCACTCGGCCTATTTCAGGAATCCATCACTAACCTGTCTCCGCACTATCAGAGAACTCAAAACAGAGAGGCCGCCAAAGTCATTTCTCTTTGTTATTTCTCCTTGAAAGACTGGACTTCGGCTCTTGTCTATCTTGAAAAGCTTATGCAGCAGGCGGTTGAACTGAGTGTTTTGAATCTTTCTGCAGAATGTTATATTAACCTCGACCAGCCTGAAAAAGCTCTGCCACTGATCCAAAAATCACTGGAGCTGGACCCTTCTCAGGTAAAAATCAAGGAGCTGGAAGATCGGATAAAAAAATGAATTGAAAAAAGCCATACAAGTGTGATTGCAGCATGAATAAAATATCAAAGGATCTGAACGGGCTTGTAGGGAGATGATGGCAAAAAAAATCTTTTTTATTATTTATTTGACAGAAAATTCATTTCTGTCCACTGAGCTTTTTCCTGGTAAACTCTACAAGTCCTCCTGACTTGAATATCTGCATAGCCTGCTCATCCCACGAAGGAAAGGAAAATTCCATGGATTCCGAAAAGATTTTGCCTTGTGAGAGGTCGATGGAAACCAGGAAATTTGTGCCAGTGCTGCCGGCTTTTTCGACTTTTTCAAAGAGAGATTCAACTAGCTTGGGGCATTCCACAACTGCCAAGGCGGAATTAATGGCATTCCGGTAAAATAGACGGGCAAATGAAGAAGCAATGATGGCGTCGATTCCCGCGTATTTCAGACATGTGACAGCCTGTTCTCTTGACGATCCACATCCGAAATTATTTCCTGATACGATGATATCGTGTTTTTTAACCTCTTGAGAGAAACCGGGATCATAATCTTCCATGGCATGTGCGGCCTGCTCTTTGGGTGAGAGGGGCTCATATGTGTATTTCCCCGGATAGATCAGGTCGGTGTTGATGTTTTTGTCCTTGAAGATCCAAACTCTGCCTTCGAGTTTCATCTATGCCTCCGCGGTAATGTACCCAGCCAAGGCTGAGTGAGCAACAGTGGCAGGACTAACGAGATAGATTCCAGTGTCCTGCTTACAGCCCATACGGCCTTTGAAATTCCTATTGGCCGTGCTGATGCAGTTTTCTTCAGGAGCAAGGATCCCTCCATAGGCTCCCAAACAGGGACCGCATGACGGAACGGCTAGCTGTGCTCCGGCAGCAACCAGTTTTTCTATATATCCATGGCGGAGTGCATCCTGAAGAATTTTTTTTGAGGCAGGATAGACAAGAAATCTGACACCAGGAGCCAGACTCTTTCCTTCCATGATTTCGGCGGCGATCTTTAGATCATCCAGCCGGCCGTTTGTGCAGGTCCCCAAAAAAGCCACATCGATTTTTGTGTGCGGGAGATCTTTGACAGAGTGAACATTGTCCACCTCGTGGGGGGAGGCCACCTGAGGACCGAGTTCCTCCAGATTGTATTCATAAGTTTTTTCATATTCCGCATTGTCGTCTGCAGAGAGAGGCTTGTAGTCTTCCTTGACACGATTGTCCAGCCAATCCCGTGTCGTCTCATCAAAAGCCACCATGCCGGCTTTGGCTCCCATCTCAGCTGACAAGTTGCACAGTGTCATGCGTTCGCTGATGGACATGCGGCTGATTGTATCTCCGGAAAATTCCACGGACTTATAATTTGCTCCTGACGCTCCGATCTGTCCAATTAGAAAGAGAATGACATCTTTGGCATAGACTCCTTTCCTGAGATGACCTGTGAGGATAATTTTTATGGTTTCCGGAACTTTAAGCCAGGTTTTCCCGATAGCCCAGACGCTGGCTGTTTCCGTCCGTCCGATGGGGATTCCGGCTGCGCCGAAGGCGCCGTGAGTGGTGGTGTGGGAGTCAGAACCGAAAATAATCGTTCCCGGAAGAACATGCCCGTTTTCCGGGAGGACTTGATGGCATATCCCAGCACCGCAGTCATAAAAATGTTTTATATTGTGCTCTTGGACAAACTCTCTAATGATCTTGTGATTGAGGGCCTTCCTTTCATCGGGAGGGGGGACGGCATGGTCCAAGGCGATGAAAATACGCTCTGGATCCCAGACCGCCGGTGCATTGATTTGTTTGAAAATTTTTGAAATGGCGGCGGAGTTGTCATGAGAAAGTATCCTGTGAGGAGTGCAAAAAACAATCTCTCCTTTTTGGACTCGATTGCGGCCGGAAGCCTTGGCTAAAATCTTTTCGATGAGTGTCTGGCCCATTAAAGCACCTTGTGAACCATGTCGATAAAAGTGCCGTCCACCCATTGGATGGCTGCGACAGCTTTTCTTTTGTCGATCTTTGGGGGATCCGGAGGGCCGCCGCAGATTTTTTCCACTTCGGTCTTGATGTCTTCTATCGGTCTTATGGGAAGATCTGATTTTTTAACGGCTTTTAGCAGGTCTTTTCTTAAAGGATTGATGGCGATACCGCGTTCTGTCACCACGACATCGATCAATTCTCCAGGGCCGCAGAGTGTTGTGACTCTATCAAGAATGACGGGGAGTCTGTCTCTGAATGAGGGCACCGCCAGAATGGTGTTTTTCGAGAAGAGACAGTCCTGCCAGCCGCCGATCCCGTGGAGGAGCCGTCCGTCTGAATGTGTCACGACGTTGGCGTTGAATTGGACATCTATCTCTGTGGCTCCAAGAACAACTGTATCCAGCATGCTGGCGAAATTTCCTTTGCCGTGATAGTTGTAGCTGGTGAACGGACTGGTATCGACATGATGCGGATTGTTCCTCATGGAACTTATTCCATCCAAGT
>CAZEWV010000062.1:0-10593 GCA_964516025.1 uncultured Eubacteriales bacterium | reverse complement strand
AATCATCACGGCGGGAAAAGTCTAGAAGTCCTGAAACCACTTTTTCGATTTTTTGAATAGCATTCATCATTAAGCCATAATATCTGTCTATCTGTTCCTGTTGAGGATTTTTTTTGATGCGAATCAGACAATTTCTTAAACCAGCTAGAGGACTGCTAATCTCATGTGTCAGTCCTGACGCTAGAGTACCCACAGAAGCCAGTTTTTCTGTTCGGATAAGGCTCCTTTGGGCTTTTTTTAAATCCAAATGAGTTTTCTGTAAGCGAAAAGTCATTTCATTGAATTTATTGACTAAAATATTTATTTCATCCTTTGTCTTAATATTCAGGGGTTCAAACTCTTCGTTAAGGTTTATCGTTTCAAAGGCTCTGGTTATCTTTGATATGGGATTCGTTATCCAGTAGGCAAATAAAACAGCTCCAAGGATGCCCACTATGAGAAAAACAACAACCATTCCTGTTAAAATAATAACAACTTTATTCACAGCGGCAACAAGGTTCTCCTCCACCATTCCAAGCCTGAGATATCCCAGCTTCCCATCCATTATTGGAACTATAATATCTCGAAAAAGACTATTTTGTTCATCGGATATTAACTGAAAATGAAAGGATTGTTCTTCGCCCAGGCTATTAGCATTCAAAAGCTCGATCGGAAAAACTGAATCGAAAGTATGGACCACTACATTATTCTTGGCATCGAGTACAAAACAATAAAAAACATCGACATCACTTGCCTTGACCTGGTCAATCATATTCTGAAGAGAAATAATATCCTCATATAAGAGATATTTAGTGCTCCTTTCAGCCAGGCTTCGAGCCAAAAATAGACTCCTGTTATCGATTTCTCTGTGCAGTGCTCTGAAAGTACTCCTACGGTTGAATAGAATGTTTAAGGATCCAAATATTGCAACTACAATAAGAATGGCTATGATAAATTTTGTACGGAGTTTAAAGGAGGGAATTTTAATCTTCATTTCCCTTTTTTCCGAGCAAAGCTTTCATTTTTCGAATCGATTCATAGTCTTCGTCCTTCCCCTGGATAAATCGATCGATGTTCAGATGATCCAATATCTCTCTACCCTGAGGATCTTCACTCATCCTGAAGAAAATCGTTTCAAGATTTTTTTTAAGAGAGGGCTCGATTTCAGGATGAATAACAACTGGAGGCATCCCAAAAGATTCTGATTTGATTATGATCCTTAATTTATCGACCTTATGAGGATTATGAGTTTGAAGATAATCATATATGATACTGTCCACACTCGCCGCATCTACAAGCCGGCTGTTGACAGCCTGAATTGAAAAATCATGAGCATAGGTGAAAATCACTCGAGAAAAAAAATCGTCTGCGACAAATCCCATCTGCTTCACGAGAAAGCTGGGATAAAGGCATCCAGTATTTGACATGGGATCGGTAAAAGCAAAGCTGAAATCCTTTAAATCCTCGAGTTTCTCATAATCCGAATCAGATCTAACAATAATATAGGCATGATAAGATGTTTTTCCGTCTATTTGAGGAATGACTAATACTTCAGCACCAAAATCATCTTTCGCCTCTACATAGGCACCCGAACAAATAAATGCAAAATCCAGTTCTCTCGATCTCAATAATGTATTTACCTCGCTGTATGTTTTCCTCTGCTTAGAAATGATTTCTCTATTCATCTGCTGGGATATATAATCAAATATTTTTGCATAATAATAGAAATTCTCTTCAGGAGAAATCATGGCTGAAACGGCTGCCCTCAGAGGAATGCCGGATTCAATTATCTGTAAATCGATCTCTTCTTTTTTTGAAAAATCCACTTTGACTTTTTTTTTACTTTGATCTTTTTGGCAACAAATAAAGATCAACAGAAAAAAAAAGATGAGAGGAAGACAATATTTCACCCTGGACATCGGTTTGATTTTATTTATCTTTTTAATATTCATAAAAGGTAATAGAATTATAATAGAAAGAAATAAAATTCGTCAATCTAGGCAGGTCTTGTTTATTGCCTATTTTTTGATTGCTTTGCGAAGAACTTCCCTCAAGATGTCATCATGTTTCTTGCTATCTATCGCCTTTCCCCAGTTTTCTTGTACCTTCTGCCAGAACAATGAGGAATTTTCCTGATGACAACCCAGGCATACATTAACTCGCTCAATTTTCTGAATTTCATTTTTTTTGAATGGTCTTGCACCGACATGGCTTGTCCCCTGGATTTGGTTCCCATCTTCATCGACAAAACGTTCGAGTTCAAATGTGATATCAAGTCCATTCAGCCTGCTGATATAATGGCCTGATCCTAGTCCGAGAGCTTTGGATTCGCTATGACAATTTTCACATGAACGAGGCACACGTGAAATCGTATGGGGTTGGATAGCATTATGCGCAATTCCTGAGTGCCCTTCAGATGTCACAAAGACCTTATTCGATTCTAATGTTTTTCCTTCTTCATCAATCTGAGTAAAGATGGCCTGACATCCAGGAACAAACGGACTAACTTTGCCTTCGGAGTTAACTCCCAGCGCGGGAGTCTCCCAACGAAGATAGCTTCGAGATTCCTCCCATTGAAAAGTAGCTTCTTTTGTTCCATCCACCCAGTCAAATCCTTTTTTTCTCATATCCATTTTTGCATGACAACCATAGCACTGTGGTGCCCATTTTGCATGACATGAATAACACTCCAATTTATCCATATGCGCTGTTATTTGCATGGCCATGGGCAAGGTTTTTCTTTCTAAGAAACCTCGAATCTGGGGGACATTGTGCAGCCTTTCATCAATTTTGGCTTTAAGTACAATTTTATCATTTCGCCTCTCGAGATTTGAGATGGAAGTACCTCGTGAAGACTTCAGTTGACTGTACCTTTGTAAGTTGCCGTGACAATCCACACATTCGATTTCAACGGCCTGTTCTTTTTTACTATAGATGTTGCCATCACCGTGAATGTCATTCACTGTGTGGCAGTCGATACAATGCAATCCTTTCTCAAGATGAATATCCATTTGAAGATAGTTATAATTTTTTCCGTGTAATTTAGGTTGTTTTGATCCGTCAGGATTAAAAGGGGTGCCATATCCATCGGATTCCATCATACCCAGATAACTTACACCCGTTCTACCGCCTCGATTGTGACAATGAACACACTGCTCTGAAGGAATTTTATTTGTTATTTCATGACGAACAGGATGTCCTGATTCATCCTTAGATATTGACTTATCTTTTGAATGGCTGAGACCATCATCAGAGTAAAGGACATGGCAGGCAGAACAACCGCTGGCCCGGTAATCGCCGTGTCTCCTTGCTCCTTCAGTCCAAAGATGACATCTGAGGCATTGGTTTCTAAGATAATCATCGACGGGCTGCTTCGATTCTCGATAATGAGGAAGTTGATCCAGCAATTTCACAGCACCAAGTTTTTCGGGTATTTCTCCATCATTATCACTAATGGTTATGACTCCAAAACTTGAGTTTTTTTCTTCTTGAGCGGCCCAGAGATACCTTGCACCACTTATGATTCCTGCACTTGTCGCATGTAATGATTTTTTGACTTTCGTTACAATCTCTTCATGGCATACCCCACAGGTCATTTCTACAATCTTCAGGTCTCCAGGATTCTTGAACAGCCCTGTGTGAGCTTCTTTTTTTATCGAACTCTTCGGGTCCCCCTGATGACAGTCCTCACATGAAAGCTCTTCATGACTCTTACCAATGGATTCAATGCCTTCATGACAGGTAAGACATCCTTTCTGTCCTCCCTTATTTTGGGACTTGATTGTTAATGTTCCATGCATATAGACAACTATGATAAACATTAAACTTAAAAACAAAATCAACAAAATTTTGATACTTATCTTATTCCTTATTACTATCTCATTCATAGATAGACTCCTTCTCTTTTTATCGAAATGATTAATTTAGGAAATCGATTCTCCGATACGGCACAAAAGTGCTTTGACTTATAACTAAGAAATAATTTAAAGTCAAAAACAGCTAAATGTGTTATTATGGCCAAAAAAAATATGATCTTAATAAGCAAGATGATTCTTCTGTATCCAGGATAGAATTTAAAGCAAGGAAATAACAATGTCAAGCCTGGAAAAATTATGGCAAAAAGGGAAAAGTTTTCTTGGTGCATCCTATCCGATTATTGCCGGGGCTATGACATGGATTTCAGACAGCCGGTTTGTCGCGGATGTGAGCAATGCCGGCGCGTTTGGATGTCTGGCTGCAGGCAATATGGATCCCGAGATGCTGGATTCAGAAATAAAAAAGACCCAGGAACTCACCAAAAATCCATTTGCCGTCAATCTGATCACAATCGCCCCTCATTATAAGAACCACTTAAAAATGGCCGCAGAGAATGGCATTCCTTATATCGTCTTCGCCGGCAGTTTCCCGCGGCAGCCCGAAATAAAAACGGCCAAAGCCAGCGGCGCTAAGGTGTTAAGTTTTGCTTCGACAGAATCCATGGCCAAGCGCCTCATAGACATGGGTGTGGACGCTCTCATCCTGGAGGGAAGTGAGGCCGGAGGCCATGTGGGGCATGTTTCGCTGGGAATACTGCTCCAGCAGGTGTTGTTTAAGGTCGATGACGTCCCCATTTTTGTCGCCGGGGGAATCGCCTCCGGAAAATACATTGCTCACCTCCTTCTTATGGGAGCGTCCGGGGTTCAATTGGGGACCTATTTTGTTTTGACTGAAGAATGCCGGGCCCACCCTAATTTTAAGCAGTCTTTTATCAAAGCCAAAGCCCGCAACGCTATCTCGACGCCTCAAATCGGATCTGAGCTCAGGATTGTCGCTGTCCGAGCACTCAAAAACAAGGGTCATGATCAATTTTCAGATCTCCAGATGGATCTTTTAAAGAAACGAAGGAAAGACGAAATATCACTCGCAGAAGCCCAGTATGAAGTCGAGAAATTCTGGATGGGAGCCCTTAGAAAGGCGGTTATAGACGGGGATGTGGATTTTGGGTCTGTGATGGCCGGGCAGAGTGTAGGGCTTGTGGACAAAATCCGCCCGCTCAAAGAGGCACTCGATCTGCTGATCCAAGAGGCCGATTTGGAATTGAACCGTATCCGCAAAAAATGCCAGGACCTCTAGGCATATAGACTAAAATAATAACTTGGTTAAAGGAATTAAAGATGATAATAGCCGAACTATCCATTTTCCCGACAAGTGAGGGCGCGTCCGTTTCTTCCTACGTCAAGCAAGCCATTGAGATCATTGAAAGCTCGGGTTTGAAGAGTAAGACGGGAGGGATGTCGACAGTCATAGAATCCCCGGACCTCAAAACTCTTTTCTCGTTAATCGAAAAAACTCATAGGGCTATGGTCGAAAGGAATGTGAAGAGAATTCACATCGACCTCCGTATCGATCACAGATTGGACAAAGAGGCATCAATGGATTCAAAGCTCAAATCCATCGGAAAAGCCTAGGCTTCAAGCTCGGCTCTGAATAGAGGTCTCGTCAGGCATGTGGGCCCTCCGGCTCCTTTGGCTGAGATCTCTTCGCCGCTGTATTCCAAAACTTCAACCCCTTCATCCAGAAGTTTTTGCCGTGTTTGAGGATTGCCCTCGATCACGATACATCGCCTCGGTGCAACAGCTAGAACATTACATCCCATGGATTCAAATTCGAAATCCGGCACTTCAATGAGCTTCACCGACCGCTCAATCAACCAGTTTCGGAAGGGAACAGGCAGAAGAGGTGAATAGACCACAGCCAGGTTATAATCGATGGGGCTGATCAATGACATTAGGTGCAAAACATCCCCCGGGCCCTTCCAGTGAGGCAGCGGGACAATATTAAATTCTTTAACGTCATCTTTTGTAAATTCACGCAGCTGGCGAATTCCCTCTTTATTTGTCCGGCACCCCAAACCGACACAAATAGTCTCCTTGTCCCAAAGGACAACATCACCTCCTTCCAACCGTCCTTCACCGGATATGGAGCCGATAATAGGGACATCCAATCCATTCATATACTTGCCAACAGCCCCTGGTTCTCCCGCTCTTTCTTTTTTTCCCATATTCGTAAGGATCAAACCATTTTTTGTCATGATAGAGGAATCATGTACATAGATGGAATCCAAACCCGTATTTTTGTGTTCAGGAAGAAAGGATATGTCCGGAACAAAATTTTTTAAAATGTGTACAAAGGCCTCGTACTCTTTAAGAGCTTTCTCGAAATCCGGAGGATCTAAATAATTTAGTTCCCGCCACTCCCGTTTAATGCTTTCCGGACCTCGGAATGCCGTTCGAGGATGCTTGAGCAAAAGACACAGGATTTGCCCAACTTCAGAAACACAGCCAAATTTCATAATTTTATCCCCCGTGAATCAATAATGCCGCCTCCGACTACGGTCTCCCCATCATAGAAAACGACGGCCTGTCCGGGGGTGATGGCCCTCTGTGGCATTTTAAACTCCACGCGTACACTGTCTGATGTTATAGGAAACAGCCGGACTTCAGCCTCCTTGTGTTTGTAACGGATTTTTGCCTTGAGAGTCATGCTCTCATTCAATCCGGACTCGGATATAAAATTTAACTGCGAGGCCATGAGTACATTATCATAGAGCATTTTATTAGGACCAGCCACAATGGTGTTGTTTTCTGCATCGATTGAAACAACATAGAGAGGAGAAGAAGCGGCAATGCCCATTCCCCTTCGCTGACCGATCGTAAAATGGAGAGTCCCCTCGTGCTGTCCTAAGATTTTCCCCTCAGCATCGAAAATCGGGCCCGGCAGGAACGCCTTAGGAATTTTTTTCCGGAGGAACCGTGGATAGTTATTGTCAGGGACAAAACAAATTTCCTGGCTCTCCGGACGTTGTGCTGCAGGGAGGTTCAATTCTTCAGCCTTTTTCCGGATATGTTTTTTCGTGAAATGGCCGACAGGCATCAGAGTGCGGGACAGCTGATCCTGTGTCAGGGTGTATAGGAAATAGGACTGATCCTTTTCTCTATCTAGTCCCTTTTTGAGAAGGTATCTTTTCTTTTTTTTGTCATATTCAACGCGGACATGATGACCTGTAGATAAATAGTCGGCATCCAAAGTGGACAACCGATTAAGCAGGTCATCAAACTTAATGAACTCATTGCATCGTATACAGGGATTAGGCGTACGTCCCAAGTTATATTCAGCACAGAAATCCGCAATCACTTTCTTTTCAAATTCTTTGCGCATATCGATGACATAATGAGGAATCCCCAAAGTCAAAGCCACCTGATGGGCGTCCTCGGCCGCACCCCAGCCGCAGCAGCTCTTGACATTTTCATCCCTACAGTACTTTTTGGGAAGAGAGAATAAATTCATCGTGACGCCGACGACATCATACCCCTGCTCCAGAAGCAGGGCCGCGGCAACAGATGAATCTACACCTCCACTCATGGCCACAACAACACGTTTTTTCTTCATTTTTTCCAGTTTATAGGATACCAGATTTCTTGGAAAATAAGGACATTTACCCTAAATTTGCTGCCGTGGGGAAGAATATATTTTTAAAATTGCTTAAATAATTTTTTGTAGATCTCCTGCATTTTTCCAGATTTGATATCATTTTTCAGATCTTCGGTAGACCTGCTTAACCATGAATGCATGGGATCTGTCTCTAGTAATTTCTCTATATATGCATTGACTTCGGAGTCATCGTATTCAATGGCTTCAGGAATAAATTTGAAGTAGAAATTTTTTGCTACTTCGTAAATTCCATGCCACCATGTATAATCCGGTCCCATCATTGCGGCTCCATGACGAGCCGATCGACCTTCATGATGCCATAATTCCCAGAATGTCCATTCGATGTTGTTTGAAAAACTGGCGGGATTTTTCAGCAATTTATTATTTCTGATTTTTGTCATAATTTCAAGTGCCGGTTTGGCAAATTTTTCATTGTAAAGGTTCACCAGCGCATCGAACTGGTAGAAATGCCCCTCCGCAAACGATGCCGTATGGCAGGCACTACATACCTCAAGCATATTCTCTCTCTTTTGTTCCCAATTGTCTTTTCTAACAGAAACAATTGGCCGCAATGTCCAAGAAATTCTTTGGCCAACATCATGAGTTACAACTTGTCCTTTAGTGGCAGACATATGACATGTTGCGCAGGTTGGAGCAATATAATAATCTTCACCAACGACCCAGAAGAAGGATCCAACATTCATAGCATCGATATTGGTATAATAGGAATTTCCGTGTTTTGACGCTTCATAGACTTCTTTTTGGGGATGATCAGGCCCAAGGTGGCACTTTGAACAGGCTTCTGGCTGGCGGGCTTGGCTTCTTGAAAAAATATGTCGTGTGTGGCATGCCGTACATGTTCCGTTGGAACCATCTGGATTTATTCGACCGATGCCCGAATTCGGCCATGTCTCGGGCGCCAATTTGTTTGGCATACTCGGGTCAATCTTTACCTTAGTGCCATGGCAGCTTTCACATCCTGCTATTGCGGCAGGACTTCCTCCTACAACATGGGCCATATAGGCATCTTGAGAATTTAATATCTCTCCAGCGGCTGCATGGTATGAATTACTCATTTCTTCCTCTTGTTGCCCATGGCAACCCCCACAATCCTTAGGTGTGACTAATGTAGCTACTAGCTCACCCATATGTTCAAATGCATCCGGATCATTCTTGCCAGCACCGTGGCATTCAATACACGACACACCAACTTTCGAATGTGTTGAATCGGCCCACTGATTGTATAATCCGGGTGACAGTTCCTTATGACAAGGGCCACACATGTCGCCGGAACTTTGCAGAGAAGTTCTTCCTGAAAAATTCATCCCCAAAAAAACTGCCAAAAACAGCATGAAGAAAATAGAGATTTTCTGCATTCAAACCTCCTCCTTTATAGCCTGAATAATTCATAAAAAAATTTCCAAATTTCACGTAACACATATAATATCAAGGGTTTACTTGAGTTATTTCGGTAAGTACACAAATAACTTTGTTCTCCTATTGTTATATTCTATCATAATCGACATTTTTTTCCCTAGAGGCGAGACGATTTCACCGTATCTGGAATTATTCTCTTGGACAGGGAACATTCGATTCTATAAACTATATCCTTTTACCATGCGTATTATTACAATACGTGCGAAAAAAAAAGGAGCAAGTGGTGAACGATCGGTTAAAAATTTTTCATACAAACATACTGGAAGGTATAGGGAACACTCCCCTGGTCAGGATTAATCAATTCAGTTATGTTGGCCAAGCAGAAATATTCGCCAAGCTCGAGTTTCTGAATCCCATGGGAAGTATTAAAGACCGCGTTGCCCATCACATGATAGCAAAGGCCGAAAAGGATGGGCGGTTGTCTCCGGGAGCAACGATTATCGATAACTCATCAGGAAATACAGCCCTGGCGCTGGCCATGGTTTGCGCGATCAAAGGATACAAACTCAAAATGGTCGTGAGAGATAACCTCAGTTCGGAAAAAATCAAATTTCTCAAGGCCTTAAATGTCGGACTTGTTTTTGTTGACCACACTATCCCTCCGGAATCTACAAAGAGCTACAACAATATCACACCTCTTATTGTGGAACAGACACCCAACAGCTACTATTTTGACCAGCACAATAACCGTGACAACAGCGAAACGCATTACCTCTCGACAGGACCTGAAATTTGGGAACAAATGGAGGGTAAAATCGACTTTTTTGTAGCTGGAATGGGTACAGGAGGCACCATCTCCGGAGTAGCGCGATACCTGAAAGAAAAGGATCCAAATATAAAAATCATTGGGATCGATCCCAAAGGTTCTGTATTTTACGACTATTTTTATTCCAAAACACTTATTACTCCCAGCCCTTATCTACTCGAAGGGCTGGGGGATGAATTCCTTATTAAATGTGTGGATTTCAGCCTTATTGATGACATCTATCAAATCAAGGACATCGATGCGTTCCATATGACACGGAAGCTGGCCTTCAAGGAGGCTGTTTTTGCGGGAGGATCGAGCGGAGCCGCTCTTTGGGCCTGCATGCGGCTGGCAAAAAATATCGACAGCAGGGCCAGAATCGTCACCATATTCGCCGATGCCGCCACACGCTATCTCAGTACTATCTACAATGACGAATGGCTGTTAAAGAAGGTGGGCTTGGATATCCAGAAAATCGAGTAAAAAAAATTTGTAGGATCATAAGGATTCCAGGAGTCAGGGGATCAGGGATTCGAGCAAAAAATGCTTAAGAATTATAAAGAAAGGGGTCGAGAAGTCCTGTTAATTCAATTCTCTTTAATGTATTTTTCAGGATCGGCTTTAAATTTATCCTGGCACCCGGCGCAGCAAAAATAATAGGTCTTTCCTTTATACTCCATGGATCCGGCAGCATCGGATTTTGCAATCGTCTCACCGGCGACCGGACAGGTCACCTGTTCATCGGCATCTTTAAGGTACTCTTCGGGATTTTTGACAAACTTATCTTTGCAGCCTGCCATACAAAAATAATAGGTTTTTCCCTTATACTCATAGGTATGTTTGGCACCTTCTTTTTTGACCTTCATCCCGCAAGTAGGATCGATGGCAGTGTCGTTCTCCTGGTGTTTACCGTGCATGTCCTCTTCACCATGCTGATGTTTTCCCTCGCCTTCTTCACCATG
>CAZEWV010000061.1:0-10660 GCA_964516025.1 uncultured Eubacteriales bacterium | reverse complement strand
TCCCTATACAACTGTCGAAAAAACAAAAATTGCTCCTCCGGCTACTCGATATTGACCCTTCGGCTTACGCCTGATAGACTCTTTCCCGAAGAGTAATATTCCTCAATGTACCTTCAGCTAAGTGCGGAATGTAGGATACAGCCAAACAATATTTATATTAAACCCATAAAATAGGTGAAAACCCCTTAGAGGAGTAACAATACTCCTAAGAAGGGTAACAAAATAAACGCACTGAAAAATGGATAGAGAAACCTCACAATACATAAATGACTTTTTAGAGATCGGTCTTACCGAAAGAGAGGCCAAAGTATATATGATGCTGTTGACAAAAAGAATGTTTACTGCAGCTGAATTACAGGAAACGGTGAATATTCCCAGAACAAAGATATATGAAGTGCTGCAAAAAATGATTAATCGTGGAATCTGTGTCGAAAGAAGGATTGGACGGAATAAGATTTTCGAAGCAGTAGAACCCAAAATTGCATTTGGACAAATCTTTGAAGACTATGAAACTAAATTAAATAGGAGAAAAGAACTAATTAAAGGACTTACCGAAGTATTTACTCCTTTATATGAAGAAAATAAAGAGATAATGAATCCTTTGGATTACATTGAGGTTTTAACGGATCAAAATCAAACCCAAAAAAGATATATCTATGAGGTTCACAATACAAAAAGAGAGTTTTTGACGTTTAATAAAGGCCCCTATGTCTGTGACAGTCCCGAGAAATTAAAAGAACAAGAAGATGTAGAAAAGAAATTACTGAAGAGGGGCGGGAAATGCAAAAACATTTATGAAGCGGGTGAGATCCGGAATTTAAATTGGCTGATCGATTACGTAAAAGAGCAAAAAAAATATGGTCAAGAAGCGAGGGTTGTGGAAACACTTCCAATAAAAATGCTTATTTCTGATGAGAAAATAGTTATGTTTCCATTAGAAGGCCCTCATGGGAAATCTAAAGGAATAACCTTTATTATTATTAAACATAATGCACTGGCCAAAGCATGTCGAGTATTATTCCAGCACTATTGGGAACAAGGAAAAGATATTGATGATCTTAATATTGATTAATAATAAGAGAAAAACCTTAAACAGCATTTTCGAGTAAAGAAAAATTCTAATCGATTGAAGGAGGTATTTTATGAAAGGACTAATTAGAACATTGTGTTTTGTCTTCTTGATGATCCCATTCCTGCTTGTCTCCTCTATGGGATGGGCTCAATCCAGCGGCTCTCTGAGAGGAACTGTCAGCGATTCCAATGAAGCTCTTCCTCTTCCAACCGTTGAAGTAAAAGTTCTCGGTACCAAGTTATTCGGAACAACCAACTCCAATGGAGAGTTCGAGATTCTAGGTGTCCCTGCAGGAACTTACAAGATTGTCTTTGAACTTCCCGGCTTTTTGACTGAAAGTGTTAAGGAAGTCACCATCACAGCCGGCCAGACTACAGAACTGGAAGTGACATTGAAGATGGGATTTGCTCATGAGATGACCGTTACCGCACGCCGGGCAGTTGTTAGGCTTCAAAAAGTTCCCCAAAACATCGAAGTCCTGACAGCGACTGAACTGGAAGAAACTCCGGCTATAAATGTTCTCCAGGCCTTGAATAATATGATCGGAGTCGATGTGGAATCAAGCTCTAGTATTACCGGAACGGGAACATTCATGTCCATCAACGGCTACAGTGATATCTATATCAAGAAGATGGTGGATGGTGTAAATGTTGGTGAAGTCGTTACAAACTGGAGCATGTTGAATAGCTATCCACAAGAAATGATTGAACAGGTCGAAGTCATCAAAGGTGGATCTTCCTCTGTCTGGGGTTCGAACATGGCGGGAATCATCAACTTGGTCACCAAGAGACCCAGAGATATGGAGAGGCCGATCTTTACCCTGAAGGGAATTTTTTCCTCCTTTGGTGAGATGAATTTTGAAAATGCGAGTGTAATCCCCCAATCCGGTAATATGAAAAGGTTTTCTGCTAACATTATTGGTTCCCATAAGGATTTCGGCTACATGTTTGGTCTCAAACGTGATGATAATAAGTTATTTACTGATAATGGAACGGAGAAAAACTGGAACATTTTCACTAAAATAGGTTACAATTTCACCGACACTACCTATCTGGATTTCCTTTACAATTTCAACAAAATTAATAGTACGAGTCACGAATTTATGGAGAGAGATGATTATCTGCCCGCATATCAGTATGCCTGGAATTATAACACCGCTAATGACGCAAAGGCGCAAGCGGCTTCCCTTAAGTTTTCAAGCTTGGTACTGCCGGCATTGAATCTTGAAGCCCAGTTGAAGTTTAACAGGACATTTGGTGAGTTCACAAGACAATGGCTTGCAGGTGGCCGGAGCAATAGAGGTGCAGCTGGTACTGAAACATCCTCTTCATTTGTAGACCAGAAAATAGGTTTTACCTTGAAAGGATCCTATAATCCGAATGAAAGCTTCTCTCTTGTATCGGGTGTGGATTATTACAGAGTAAAAGCGGATTTCTCTGATTTTATTCTTGATCAACCCATTATCTTTGTGGATGAATTTGCCCCGTTTATCAACGCCGAGTACAGGATCGGAGGCCTGGGTATTCATGCCGGAGCAAGGTACGATTACGATAGCTCCTTCGGAAACCAAGTCAGTCCTTCTGTGGGGGCGGTTTTTAACTTCTTGAAATCATCATTAGTGCGCATAAATGTAGCCCGGACCTTTAGGGTTCCTCCCCTCTGGTTCACCTTGGGAGAAACATATGCCAACTTCATCCTGCCCAACCCGAATTTAAAACCTGAAAGGGCATGGGCTTACAGCATCGGCTTCGAATCCCAGGAACTCGAATATGTCTGGATTAAAGTTTCCTTTTACCTTCATGAAATGACAGATGGTATTGTGTGGATACCAAGTGTATCTCAGCCAGGTAGATTAATCTGGGATAATGCCTCTAATTTCACACGAAAGGGGTATGAGGCTGAACTAGGATTCTTGACACCTTTTGGCCTGTCCGGTTACCTCGCAACAAACTATAATGACCACAACCAAATTGCAGAAGATGGGTCTGAAACTATCTTAGATGAGATTCCGACACGGACCTATAAATCAGGCTTAAAATATAAAAACGAGAAGCTGGACTTGATGGTGAATTTTCGCGGAAGATGGGTGTGGTGGAATATCAGTTACCTGCCTTATGAAACCCGGGACAAAGTGTGGGCTTTTGATTTAAGAGTCATAAAAGGCTTTTCGATTTCGGAAAACGTTCGTATCGCAATATTCCTAGATGTTTACAATCTTTCTGATCGTCTTTACTGGGAGCGAAAAGATTCACCCAACCCCAGAAGACGCGCGGAACTCGGCTTTGAACTGAAGTTCAAATAATCGTTTGATTTGTAAAAGGGAGGCTTCTTCAAGAAGTCTTCTTTTTTTTGAAATCTTTTTCTTACTGTCTAGAACAAATATGTGCCATAGCTAAAGATCATTCAGATCGTATTGAATGATGAAAACCCTCCTGTGATAGATTACGGTTTTCATGGTACAGGCCAGAATTCTTGGCAGAAGGAGTTTTTTATGGCAAAAAAAATAAAGCGTAGAAATTTTATTAAAAAAAGTACCCATATTGGCATTTCTGCTGCAATTGGAGGGAGTATAATACCTCATTTCTTTGGCAGCTCCTTCCTTCATGCTTCTGGAACAGAAGAAATCGATTTGGCAGTAGTTACTGGAAGTGATTACTTGAAGAGTACAATAAAAGCTGTTGAACTTCTTGGCGGAATTGAAAAGTTTGTTCCAAAAAATTCAAAAGTAGTTATCCTTCCTAATACTCAGGGCAGACACCCAGGAACATATACAAAGCCTGATATTGTTCGCGCCGTTATCAGAATGTGCAAAAAAGGAGAGGCAAAAGAAATCAATTTCTTTAGTTGGCTTCCAAGAAATTTTTGGGAAGCGACAGGTTTAGCCAGAGCTGTGGAAGAGGAAGGCGCTAATCTAAAGATTGTTGACTTAAAAGATGAGTCCCTCTTCAAGGCTGTCTCAATTCCCAATGGCAAAATTCTTAAAGAAGCAAAAATTATGAAAGAAATTTTTAATCATGACGTGTTCATCAGTATGCCCATCACTAAAGATCATTCGGGGAATAAATTCACGGGGACCATGAAAAACATGATGGGCTTGAACTTCCCAGAAGTGAATAGATTTTTCCATACAGGAGATAGTAAGACTCGGCCTGATGACATCGAGCACCTTGACCAGTGCATTGCAGACTTGAACACGATCATAAAGCCAAATCTCTGTGTGGTAGATGCTACTGAGCTTATTACAACTAATGGTCCTTTTGGCCCAGGAAAGCTTATAAAACCTCAAAAGATAGTGGCTGGGACGGACAGAGTGGCCATCGATTCATACTGTACAACTCTGTGGGGCTTAAAAGGAGAAGATATCATCATGATTAAGCGTGGATTCGATCATGGGTTAGGTGAGATTAACCTGAAAAAAATTAAGATAAAAAAAATCCAAACCTAAGAATGCAGGAAAGCTTAGAGTCATTAATTTAATTCCATTTTAGAGAGAGTTCTCGTTACAAAAATGGATTCTTTACCCTCATAATCTGCCAAGGAGGAGATTGGGATGCATAGAAAAAAACATTTGAAACTTATTATCCTTGCATTTTGTATTGTCTTTGTTTTTTCTGATTTAAGGTTAAATGGCGAAGATACTTTTGTGATCAAGGCGAAAAAGATTTATACAGTGACCCAAGGAATCATTGAGGATGGAATGATTCTTGTTAAAGATGGCAAGATTTTCCGGGTCGGAAAGAATTTTTCCATTCTGAAAGATGTAAAAGAAATCCAGGCAAACATTGTCATTCCAGGCCTTATTGACATCCATTCTCATGCTGGCGTTTTTACTCTTCCTCTATCGCCGGAAAATATGGATGATAATGAAATGACTAACCCTATCAATCCTCAGCTTCGGGCATTGGATTCTTTTAATTTTGGGGACCCTAATTTAAAGAAGGCTCTCTCCGGTGGAGTAACGACAATAGTCTCTCGTCCTGGTAGTGCAAATGTCATAGGAGGAACAAGTATAGCTGTGAAATTGAAAGATGCTCCTCCGGAACAGATGATATTGAAAGAAATTTGCGATCTGAAAATGACCATTGAATACAATCCGGTTGAATTTTACGGAAGCAAAAATCAAATGCCTTCCAGCATGATGGCTGTCTATTTTCTTGCCCGCAAAGCTTTTATTGAAGCTCAGGATTATATGAAGAATTGGGAAAAATATGAGAATGATAAAAAGGAAGGGAAAAAAGAAATTCCCCCAAAAAGAGATATAGGCAAAGAAGCGCTGGTCATGGCTTTGAAGAAAGAGATTCCCGTTCATATCCATGTTATTACAGCTTCGGAAATCATGAGTGCAATCCGGTTAGCCGATGAATTCAACCTTCAGCTATCTCTTGCCCATGCGCCTTTTGCTTATCTTGTCGTTGATGAATTGGTTAAAAGAAAAGATGTCCATCTCAATATCGGTCCTACACAATTGTTTGTCTACAATAAAGATGACCTTAGACTCAGAAATAATTCCGCTATACTCGCCAATGCGGGAATTCCCATATCCATTCAGGCAGATACCGTAGGAGAATTTCAATCCAATCTTTTATATCTCGCAGCCATGAGTGTCCGTTATGGCATGAAAAAGATGGATGCCCTCAAAGCTATAACCATTCATGGAGCTAAAGGAGTGAATTTAGACCACAGGATAGGAAGCATAGAGAAAGGAAAAGATGCAGACCTTGTCATTTTAAATGGAGAGCCTTTTGAAATGACAACGTCCGTAGAAATAGTACTCATAGATGGTAAGATAGAATACCAGAACGATGAAGCTGGACTCATGCGGTTTCAAACCTCTATCCCTGATTCACTAGAACAACTGATACTTCCCTCTGGTTTTAAAAATCCAAAAAGATATGCAGTAAAATTTAACACTGCCTTCACCATGGCCGGACCGCCCATGACTGACGGAGTGATTTTGATTAACGATGGAAAGATCGAAAAGATCGGGAAAGATATAAAAATTCCTGAGGGCCTGGTGGTAATCGATGCATCCAAATTTGTTGTAATGCCAGGATTGGTTTCTTCAAGGTCTTATAATGGAATCGGAGTGAATTGGAGAAAGGTGCGCTCTATCGATGAGACGGCAAGATCTATAGTCCCTGAAATGGAAGTAAAACATGCCATCGATCCTCAATCTCCTGATTTTACTTTTGCCCGGCAACTGGGTGTAACAACAGCTCTCGTAACTCCGGGAAACAAGAATGTCATAGGAGGCCGGGGTTGCATCATAAAAACCTCTGGATCAGTAGTGGATGAGATGGTTATCAGAGAAAGAGCTGTCATGGTTTTTGGGATGGGTGATTCCGCAAAAAGAAAAAACCAGATGCCCTCAACAAGGATGGGTATTGTTTCGCTCCTGCGAGAAACATTGACTAAAGCTAAAGAATATCAAGAACGAAAAGAAATGGAAAAAAACAGAAGGAAAGCTTCTGATAACTATTCCATGGAGGCCTTACTGCCTGTTTTGAAACGCGAAATGCCAGTTATGTTTCATTGTGAAAGACAAGATGATATTTTAGCAGCCATTAGAATCGCCGAGGAATTCAATCTGAGAATGATCTTAGTTGGTGCAACCGATGCTTATAAAGTAGTGGAAGAAATTAAAAAAAGAGATATTCCAGTTGTGTTGGAAAGAGTATACCGAAGATCGCAGTGGCCAGATGATATAGATTTTTCCCCAAAAAATCCTTCAATTTTAGCCTCTTCCGGAATTCGGGTAGCATTTAAGCCAGAGGAAGGAGGATTATGGTCCCGGCCGTCTGTCGTTTGGGGAGGAGGAGATCTGCTGGAAATTGCTGCCTTGGCAGTAAAACACGGAATGGTTGAGGAAGCAGCTCTCCGCGCTGTTACTTTAGATGCTGCAGAGATAATAGGCATGAATGATAAAGTTGGAAGTCTCGAACCTGGTAAGGATGCTGATTTCTTGATCTTAAATGGGCATCCTTTGCGTGTTCGTTCTTTACCTCAGGCAGTTTTTATTGACGGAAAGCTTGTGTATCAGAAGGAGGAAGGAGAACATGCAAAATGAAAAGCCATAGACCAAAGTCAGGTATTCTTCTATGTGTAAGCCTGTTTTTCATTCTAAATTCCATCATGCTGTTCCCACAGAATAAACCATTTGCTGTAAAGGGAGGAACGTTTATTACGGTAACCCAAGGAATTATCGAATCAGGAGTGCTGATAATTCAGAATGGAAAAATCTTAGCCATAGGGAAAAATATTCCTATTCCAAAAAATGTTTATATCATCGATGCTTCTAAATGCACAGTCATCCCCGGGCTTATCGATGCATTTTCCAATCTTGGAACAACCGAGAAAGAATCATTCTCTCAAGACTTCGACGAAGCGACATCCCCTCTGACACCCCATTTGAGAATCATCGACGGAATAAACCCGGAGAATAAATTTATTTCACTAGCCAGGAAGTGTGGAGTTACCTCCATTCTCTGCGCTCCAGGTGAAGGAAATCTTCTATCCGGTCAAAGTGCTTTGCTTCATCTTTATGGGAGTACAATTGAAGAAATGATCATCAAGTTTCCGGTAGGTATTCATGGGAGTCTGGGAGAGCTTCCAAAAATGAGGTATGGGCAAAAGGGATTGTATCCGATGACCAGAATGGGAGAAATCGCCCTGCTCAGGCAAACGCTTATTGAAACTCAGGAATATCTGAGTACAATTCTTGATTATGAAAGGAAGCTCCAATCACATTATGAAAAAGAGAAAAAAGGCCAAGCAAAGCCTGCAGAAAAGCCTCAGGCTCCAGCGGCCAATTTTAAGCTCCAGTCTCTCATTCCGGTCATTAAAGGAACCCTTCCTCTTATTGTCCGTGCCAATAGAATAGATGATATTCTCTCCGCACTGAGATTAGCCAAAGAATTCCACCTGAAGATAATTTTGAACCATGGAGCCGAAGCGTACAGAATTGCAGATAAGCTTGCTTCTCAAGATATTCCTGTGCTGATAGGACCATATACGGAAAATTATTTAAGTTTTGAAACGGCAAAAGCTGTTCCAGAAAATGCTTTCCTTCTTCATAAGGCTGGAGTAAAAATCGCATTTCAGACTGGTTCCTATAAACACTTTTCCAATCTTTTAAATCAAGCAAAGATGGCAGTCTCACAGGGGCTTCCCATGGAAGAGGCGGTCAAGGCACTAACCCTTTCCCCGGCTCAAATTTTTGGTGTGGAAGATAGGATTGGAAGTCTTGAAAAGGGCAAGATTGCAGATATTGTCATCTTCGAGGGAGATCCCTTCAGCTCTCCTTCACGGGTTAAAATGGTCATAATCAAGGGGGAGATTGTCGAAAACTTCTTCACAAAAGATGACCCGGAGAAAAGCAGAAACGAAGGAGAAAAAAATGACTAACAAAAGGCTTTTTGTTCCCATCCTTTTGGTTATTTTCGTTTTGATCCCAATGGTTCTTTTCTCAAGCGAGACTCTCATTATTAAAGCAAAAAAGATCTATACGGCTTCCCACGGAATTCTTGAAGACGGCATGATCCTCATCAAGGAAGGAAAAATTATTCGTGTTGGTAATAATTTTTCTGTGCCTAGAGAGGCCAGGGAGATCAGAGCCCACACCGTCATTCCAGGCCTTATCGACATCCACTCTCATCTAGGAATCTACAGCGTTCCTGGCGTCAAACAAAATGAGGATGGGAATGAAATGACGAATCCCGTTACTCCTCAGGTAAGGGCATTGGATTCTTTCAATTTTGAAGATCCCGCTCTTTTATCAGGCCTTTCAGGAGGGATAACCACCATCGTTTCACGACCTGGAAGTGGAAATGTCATTGGAGGCACAAGCATTGCGGTCAAATTAAAGAAGGCTCCTCCTAGTCAGATGATCCTAAAAGAAATATGTGATCTAAAGATGACCATAGAAGGAGATCCTGTTGCTTTTCATGGAGAAAAGTATGGCCGTATGCCGACAACCATGATGGGTGTTTATTATCTCGCTCATAAAGCATTTTTAGAAGCTCAAGTCTACATGGAAGGTTGGGAAAAATACGAAAAGGAAAAAAAAGCCGGCAGGGAAGTTCCCCCTCCTGCAAGAGATCTGGGTAAGGATGCTCTTGTTATGGCCTTGAAGAGAGAAATTCCAGTTTATATTCATGTCGCTACAGCTTCAGAGATTATGAGCTGCATTCGCCTGGCCGATGAGTTCAATCTCAAGCTTACGCTGGCACACTGCCAGTGGTCTTATATGATCAAAGATGAACTGGCAAAAAGAAAAGACATACATTTCAATGTTGGACCAGCCATGTTTTCGAGCTATTATGATAATATTCTTCAATTCAAAAACATTCCTGCCATACTCGCAAATGCCGGGATAAATGTCTCCCTTCAGATCGGTGCAGTATCAGGACGCCAACCTGGTCAGGAACACCTTCTTCATGCAGCAGCCCTCTGTGTGCGTTATGGAATGAAGAAGGAAGATGCTCTGAAAGCTATTACTATTCGAGGTGCGGAGGCTGTGAATTTAGATAAAAGGATTGGCAGCCTTGAAAAAGGAAAGGACGCGGATCTGGTTTTTTTAGATGGAGAACCCTTTGAATTTTTAACCTCGGTGGAGAAAGTCATGATCGACGGAAAATTTGAATTCCAAAGAGAAAAAAAAGGGGAAGTTCAATTTCAGACGTCCATTCCGCAAGCAAGAAGCGATCTTTCCATTCCCGCCTCTCTTTCAGATTCCAAAAGCTATGCCATATTAGGGGGGACTATATTTACTATGGCCGGGGATCGCATCAAGAAAGGAACTATATTGGTCAAAAATGGAAAGATAGAAAGAGTTGGGAAGAATATTTCCATTCCCAAGGACATGCCCGTTATCGACGCTCGGGAGTTTGTTATCATGCCGGGGCTTATCTCTGCACGATCTCAAGTGGGAATCGGATACACGGCGAGTCATCCAAGTTCTATCGATGAATTCTCAAGACCAGTCGTTCCGGAGATGGAGATAAAACATGCTATTGAGACCCAGGATCCTCTTTTCACGGCTGCACGAAAATTCGGTGTAACCTCGATTTTGGTGACCCCAGGAAACAGAAACGTAATCGGCGGCCAGGGAATTGTAATCAAGACATCAGGGATAGTGATCGACAAGATGATCGTGAAAGATAGAGCCGTAATGATCTTCGGTCTTGGCTCTGCAGCCAAAAGACAAAACCAAATGCCATCGACTCGAATGGGGATAGCAGCTATGTTAAGAGAAACTCTAATTAAAACTGAGAATTACAGAGACAAAATCGAAAGATTTCAAAAAGAAAAAAATGGCCAAGCTCCACCTCGAGATTTTTCACTGGAAGCTTTGATCCCTGTAATCAAGGGTGAAATGCCTGTGATGATTCATTGCGAAAGGAAAGATGACATTTTAACTGCCTTGAGAATCGCAGATGAATTTAATCTAAAAGTCATGCTAACCGGAGCTTCTAATGCGTACAAAGTTGTTGATGAAATAAAAAAAAGGAATATTCCTGTTATTTTGGAGAGTATATTTAGAGGAGGAGGCAATTTAGAAGACAAGGATTTTACTTACAAAAATGCCTC
>CAZEWV010000060.1:0-10691 GCA_964516025.1 uncultured Eubacteriales bacterium | reverse complement strand
GATGGAGGGAGATAAGACAATCCATTTGCCGAAAAGCCCGGCGATCCCGAAGAGGACAACGGCCACATGGATTTCTGCCAGGCTCCGCTTCTTTTTCATGTGTTAAACATATACCATAAAATTATTCGGGGTCAAATCTTTGTTTTTATCTTGTCTAATCCTGAGGAATTATGCTAATATATTATCTAAAGAGAAAGGATCTCTGAATCCTTATCCTTTTCAAAAATCATAAGAAAATGAGCTATCTTATCTTTGCACGCAAATATCGGCCTATGACTTTTGAAGAAATGATTGGTCAGAAGGCTATTGTCCAGACTTTAAGGAATGCCATAAAGAACAATAGAGTGGCTCAAGCATATATTTTTTCAGGTATGAGAGGTGTGGGGAAGACAACAGCGGCTAGGATTCTGGCTAAGGCTCTTAACTGCCAGCATGGTCCCTCTCCAACTCCCTGTAATAAATGTGAACTCTGCCGGGAGGTCAATGAGGACCGTTCAATCGATGTGTTCGAAATCGATGGGGCATCGAATCGGGGCATCGATGATGTGAGGTCACTGAGAGAGAGCGTCAAGTATAAACCGATACACAGCCGTAATAAAGTCATCATTATTGATGAAGTGCACATGTTGACAAAAGAAGCCTTTAATGCCCTGTTAAAAACCCTCGAGGAACCTCCTCCACATACGGTTTTTATTTTTGCCACAACCGAATTTCATAAAGTCCCCGCTACTATACTATCCCGATGCCAGCATTTCGAGTTTAAGAAAATCTCACAAAAAGAAATCATCAATCATCTTCTCGACATTACACAAAAAGAAAAAATCACAATTTCTTCTCTAGCTCTCAATCTGCTAGCCAAAGCCGCAGAAGGCAGTTTGAGAGATGTTCAGAGTTTGCTCGATCAGGCCGTTGCATTTTCAGGTGAAAACATCAGGGATGAAGATCTAAAAGAGATCTTGGGGGTGATGAACCGCGAAATACTCCTGGAGTGTGCGTCTATTATACTCAGTGAAAAGCCAGGCGCAGTTTTTTCTCTTGTAGAGAAAGTGATCGCCAACGGGCATGATCTCAGGTTTTTTTTCAAAGAGCTTGTTTTTCATTTCCGGAATTTGCTGTTGGCTAAAACCGTAGATGCACCTCAGGATTTAATCCTTCTGACCGAGGAAGATATGGCCGTAATGAAGACACAGGCCAATCTCGCTTCATCAGAAGAAATCCTGCGGTATCTAGTGGCTCTGCAACAGGGGGAGCAAGGACTGAAATTTTCATCACATCCTCGGATTTATTTAGAAACGTTACTTGTCAAATTGTGTCATTTTAAGAAAATCACTCCGATTAAAACCATACTTCAGGAATTCGAAACACTTAAAAAAGGATTAGATTCTCCCACTCCAAAAAGAGAACCGATGGCTTCTCCTGAGACTCAGAAGACTGCGACTCCAAAAATAAGGCCTAGTGATTCCGAAAAAACCTCTCCAAATCCATCTGGTATTCCTCTAAAAAAGGAAAAAGATGCCGATGTGGCGTTGAAGGATCCCACGGTTCAGAATTTTATGAAGACCTTCAAGGCACAAATCATTTCAGTCGAATCCCTGAAAAAAAACAGACCCTAGACGGGCCGGAAATTAAATTTTAGGAGAACTTATATGAAAAATATGGGTAATTTGCAAAAGATGCTTAAGCAAGCTAAGGAGATGCAGGATAGAATCCAGCGAGAATCTGCGGAAATGAGGGTTGAAGGATCGAGCGGAGGGGAGATGGTGACAGTGATTCTCGATGGCACAAAAAGTCTAATTTCAATCAAAGTAGATCCGGAGGTTGTAAATAAAGAAGATGTCGAGATGCTTCAAGATCTCATCCTTGCGGCCTTTAATGATGCGAGCACAAAGGTTGATGAAGAATTATCTCAAAAACTCGGCACTTTGGGAGCGGGGTTAAAAATTCCTGGATTAGTTTGATGTTTGAACAAGATCACCCGTTAAACCGGCTTATAGAAGAGCTTAAGAAAATACCCAGTATTGGTACCAAAACGGCTCAAAGGATTGCTTTTTATCTTATCAGTCTTCCTGTTGAAGAAACAGACAGGCTGGCCAATGCTATCAAGGATGCCAAGAAGAAAGTGTTTTACTGCTCTCAGTGCAACAGTTTGACACATGTTGATCCGTGCATTTACTGCAGTGATAGCAACCGTGAGAATGATACTCTCTGTGTTATTGAAGAGCCATTTAATATAGCATCGATCGAAAAAACGGGGATATTTAAGGGTCGCTACCATGTTTTATTAGGAGCTTTGGCCCCCTTAAAAGGCATTGGACCGGATGAGTTGAAGATCGATATGCTCATAACTCGGATAAGGGACGGTCAGTTTAAGGAAGTGATTATTGCCACAAATCCTACAGTTGAGGGTGAGGCCACGGCCTTCTATCTGGCAAAAGTTTTAAAGGAATATGGACTCAAGCTGACACGGTTGGCCATGGGGCTTCCAGTCGGATCCGACATTGATTTTGCCGATCAGGTCACCATAAAAAAATCCTTGGAAGGAAGGACTGAGCTTACGGAATAAATATATAAATAATTCTTTATTTTTCACCTACGATTATTATACCGAGGAGGATGAATGAAAGAGACAATCGAAATTCGTTGGCACGGTAGAGCAGGACAGGGTGTCGTCACAGCTGCAGTGACTCTTGCAGACGCCCTCTCGGCCGAAAAAGATATTTTTGTGCAAGCCTTTCCTGAATTTGGCGCCGAAAAGAGAGGGGCTCCGATTTTAGCTTTCAATCGCATTAGTATTAAACCCATCCGTACTCATAGCCAAGTGTACTATCCTGATATCGTTGTGGTTACAGATCCCTCTTTACTGGGTGTTGTGGATATCGGCAGAGGGGCAAAAGAAGACACATTTTTCCTGATGAACACAACGTTTGATATCGCTCTCATCAGAGAAAGGCTTTCTTTGGGTGAGAGAAAGATCTATTTTTTGGATGCCAGCACTATTGCCCAGGATGAATTAGGGAAACCCATCCCTAATGTTCCCATGGTGGCTGCACTGATGAAAGTGGCCGGGTTTATAGAGCAGGATAAAATCGAAGAAAGAATCAAGATGTCTATCAGCAAAAAATTACGGGAAGATATCGTGGAAATGAACTTGAAAACGATCGGCAGAGCTTTCGAGGAGGTAAAGGAAGGATGAAAAAAGAAACATGGAAGGAATTGACCATCGGAACCATTAATCCGAATGCTGGCAATTCTGTTCAAAATCATACAGGCACTTGGCGGTCTGGAACGAAACCGGAATTCCTCGAAGAACACTGTATCCACTGTTTTTTCTGCTGGCTCTACTGTCCCCATTTCGCCGTCCGTGTCGATGGAGATAAAGTTTTAGGTTTTAACTACGACTACTGCACGGGATGCGGAATCTGTGCTGAAGAGTGTCCAACCAAGGAAAAAGCAATTATCATGGTCAAAGAGGAGATCCAACTTGCGGGAGGAGAGGAAGAATGAGTGTTCTAAAAACATTAAATGGAAATCAGACAATCGCCGAGGCCGTCCGACAGATCGATCCCGATGTCGTAGCCGCTTATCCCATCACTCCGTCAACGGCCATCGTGGAGATCATAGCACAGTTCAAAGCAGATGGCTTGATTTCCGGAGAATTTGTCTGTCCGGAGAGTGAGCACAGTGCCATGAGTGTTTGTATTGGAGCGGCATCTGCCGGAGGCCGTGTGATGACGGCGACCGCTTCTCAAGGATTGGCACTGATGTGGGAGATGCTGTATATCGCGGCCGGCCTGCGACTTCCGATAGTAGCAGCCATCGCCAACAGAGCCCTGAGCGCCCCCATCAACATTCATGGTGATCACAGCGACACCATGGGAGCACGAGATTCCGGCTGGATCCAGATTTATTCTGAAAACTGCCAGGAGGCCTATGACAACTTCATCCAGGCTTTCCGGATAGGAGAGAATTTAGACGTCAGAACTCCAGTTATTGTCGGATTGGACGGATTCATTATCAGCCATTCTATGGAAGTCGTCAAAACAGAGGATGATGAGGCTGTCAAAAAGTTTGTCGGGCCGTACCAAACTGTCTATCCTTTGTTGGATACAAGCAAGACATTCACTGTCGGTCCTATTGATTTTACAGATTATTATTTTGAACACAAACGAAACCAGATGGAAGGCATTGAGAATGCGCCGAAGGTGATTTTGGACGTCGGTAAAGAATTCGGTCAGGCATTCGGGCGCGAGTACGGATTTTTTGAAGAGTACAGAATGGATGATGCGGAAATCTGTATTGTTGTCATGAGTTCAGCCGCCGGAACATGCAAAGATGCCGTTGACGAAATGAGAGACGAGGGGATCAACATCGGACTCCTCAAACCGAGGGTTTTTCGGCCGTTTCCCCATCATGAACTCGCCGAAGCCCTAAGGGGGATAAAAGCGGTGGCTGTTCTGGATCGTTCTGCCAGTCCCGGTGCTTTTGGCGCCCCTCTGTTTACTGAAGTGCGGTCGGCACTCTATGACCTGGAAGATAGACCCAAAATCGTCAACTATGTCTTTGGGCTAGGTGGAAGGGATATCCAAGTTGATCATTTTAAAGATGTAGCGAATAAACTCGTGAAAATTGCCAATACAGGTAAAGTGGAAGAGATCTACGGGTACATCAATTTGAGAGAGTAATTTGAAGGAGTTAAAAATGGCAAAATTAAAAGATATAGCTCAAATGGAAGACAGGTTGGTTGCCGGCCACGGCATGTGCCTGGGATGTGGTATTCCTCTAATCTTTAAAGTAGCTCTAAGGGCTACGGAAGATCCGTTGATCATTTCTAATGCCACCGGTTGTCTCGAAGTGTGCACTACCATTTTTCCGAGAACGGCATGGAACACGACCTGGGTGCACAGCGCTTTTGAGAATGCGGCAGCGACTATGGCCGGCATAGAAGCCATGTACAAATCCTTGAAACGAAACGGGAAAATTCCTAAGGATAAAGAGATCAAGTTTTTGGCTATAGGAGGAGATGGAGGGACATACGACATCGGGCTTCAATCTCTCTCCGGAGCTATGGAGCGTGGGCATAATTTTGTCTACTTGTGTTATGACAATAATGCCTACGCCAATACAGGTGGACAGAGGTCGTCTGCGACACCTTTAGGAGCCTCCGCCACAACTTCTCCTGCCGGTTCTAAAATCCCGGGAAAACTCCAGCGGAAAAAAGATTTGACTAAAATCTTGGCAGCGCACAACATCCCGTATGTGGCACAGGCTAATCCTGCCCGGTGGCAGGACCTTTATAACAAAGCCAAAAAGGCTTTCGAAGTCGATGGACCGGCATTTCTCAATGTTCTCTGTCCCTGCCCTACTGAGTGGAAATATGATGAAGCCCTGAGTGTGAAGCTGGCAAAAACAGCTATGGACACTTGTGTCTGGCCTCTGTATGAAGTGGATAACGGCAAGTATAAAATTAACTACACTCCCAAGGAAAAAAAGCCTGTTATGGATTGGCTAAAACCTCAGGGAAGATTTAGGCATCTCTTCAAAGAAGAAAATGCTTGGGTTATAGCTGAATACCAGAAGCAGGTGGATGAAGAATGGGAAGAGCTGCATAAGCTCGTAGATATGAGTAATTCATAAAAACTTCCGACAGCCTGTCATTACGAGGAGCCTTGCGACGCGGTAATCTCATTTATAGAGATCGCTTCGCTGCACTCACGATGACAAGCATCATGTGACACCTCGAATCCTTATTTTTTAAATATTAAGGGATCGAGGACGCCGTATTTTGAAAAGCTTTTTTTTGTAGTCAGAATAATTCCCAAAATCACAGTCATTGTTGTCCCAGTGAAGATGGCGATCATGATGGCTAGCTGATACTTTATGGCAACAAAGGGATTTGTCCCCCCAAGTATGATTCCTGTCATCATTCCGGGGAGAGATACGATTCCTATAGTAGCCATGGTTGCGATTGTAGGTGCGAGAGAAGCCGAAATGGCTTTCTGGAGATAAGGACGTATGGATTCACGGAGAGTCGCCCCTTGTGCAAGAGAAAGCAAATAGCATTTCTCATCCGACTGGATTGAATCGTAAAATCGGCTCAATCCGATAATATCCGCTCTCAGACTGTTGCCCATAATCATGCCGGCAATGGGGATAAAGTATTGTGCTTCAAGAAGATTTGGAAGCTTGATAATGATCCCAACCATATAAACAAGCGGCACAAGAGTTCCTACAAGAAGAGAGAGAAAAATTGGAAAAAGAAAACGACGGAGACTCAATTTGCTGGCAGATAAAAGAGAAATATCGGCTGCAAAAATCATTAAGAAGAGCCACAGTACATTCAACCACCAGGCATTCAGTTTGAAGAGAAACTGCAGGTAGAGGCCAACAAACAGCAGCTGAAGAGTCAGGCGAAGGAGAGAGATTGTCAGGTCTTTCATCAGTTTGACACGGAAGATGATCAGGATAGTTATGGGAATTATGAGGAGAAGATAACCAAGGATCAGGCCGGTTGTCCGGATATCGAAAGCAGCTGTAGTCATGGGGCTGTCCTTGTCAGTTGTTCTTTTTTTAGTGTGAGTGTTTTATGGCTCATAGCCTTAATGTCGTTGTCGTGGGAAACGAATAAGAAAGTGCAGGTCTCAAGTTGTCTTAAATATTCAATGACTGCCATCCGGGTTTCATCATCTAAAGCTGAGGTCACCTCGTCCAGGAGATAAATCTCTCTTTTCAACAATAAGGAAGAGAGAAGAGCGATTCGCTGTTTCTCTCCACCTGAGAGAAGAGAAGCTTTTTTCTGCAGAATGTCCTTTTCCATATGAAATGTTTGCATAAGTTCGTGAAGAAAAAATTCATCCCAGTTGAGTGTTTTGTTGGCTTTAAAAAAAAAGGGATGTTGGAGGAATTCCAAGACAGTCAAATCACCCAAATCAGGCTCCTGAGCGACAAATCCGATGTTCAGTCTTGCTCTCCATACAGACTGTTCTGTAAGGACTTTTCCATCGATGGTGATGGTTCCTGTGTCAGGATGGAAAAATCCCAGAATGCATTTGAGAAGGGACGTCTTCCCGGAACCGGATTTTCCTGTAATTGTTGCTTTCTCTCCCTTTTCTAAGGACAAAAACAAGTTATGAAAAAGACGTTTTGCCTTGAAATGGAGTGAAAGGTCACGAATTTCTAAGACAGTATTTTTTTTCATGGCAGCAGACCAACAAGATGAATAGTAATGGATACACGACAAAAAAGTCAAAATGAAGGAGTTGGTTTTGAGTATGTATTCTTTTTTTTCACCTCTTCTCAAGAGCAAGCGAATGGTTTAAAATACTAGTTAGGTACATGTCTATGGCCAGTGGAATTATCTTCGATATTAAACGTTATGCGATACATGACGGTCCGGGAATCCGGTCGACAGTTTTTTTTAAAGGTTGCTCCCTTCAATGCCAGTGGTGTCACAATCCGGAAGGGATTCATACCCAACCCGAAATATTTCTAAGGAATGAAAAATGTCCATCCGAATGCCGATTTTGCATTTCCGCCTGTCCAAATGGAGCCATTAGAAGAAATAAAGGCTCCATCGAAGTCGATTTGAGCCGGTGCGATCTCTGCAGCGATTGTGAGGAGGCCTGTGTGTACGGAGCGCTTGAGATTATAGGAAGAAAAGTATCCGTTGAGGACGTAATGGAGGAACTGGAGAAGGACAGTCTTTTTTACGAAGAATCTCAAGGAGGCGTGACCTTCTCAGGAGGAGAACCTTTCGAACAACCAAAATTTTTGGATGCTCTGCTCGACAAATCAAAGTCGAAGGACCTTCACACTACTGTCGATACATGCGGAAATTTCAATCCAAAATTGTTAGCCAATATCGACGGAAAAGTGGATCTCTTTCTCTATGACCTTAAGATGCTCGATGATCAGGAACATATAAAGTACACGGGGAAATCAAACAATCAAATCCTCGATAATTTGAGACAGTTGACTGTGAATGGACATCAAGTCACTATACGCATTCCGCTTATTGCGGGGATTAACGATGACGATAAAAATATCGAGAAAACTGTGGAATTTCTTAAAACTCTCAACCATATCAAGCAGATCAATTTACTGCCCTATCATTCCGGTGGCAGTTTGAAGCAAAAAAGATTGGAGAAAAAACAACTTCGGACTGGATTTCAAGCCCCATCAAACGAGAGAATTGAAGCCATAAAAAATATTTTTAAAGATAACGGCTTTTCTGTAAAAGTTGGAGGATAAAGGATGAACGCAAGGATAAAAAGATTACGTAACCAGAGTTTAAAAGCCAGACCGTCTTTAACTCCGGAAAGAGCCAAACTGATGACCGAGTTTTACAAAAGCGATGTCTGTTATTCCGTTTCGACACCCGTTCGCCGGGCATTGGCTTTTAAGTATCTGCTGGAAAATAAAGCCATCTGTATCAACAAGGGGGAGCTCATTGTCGGAGAGAGGGGGCCGGCCCCGAAGGCGACTCCTACCTATCCCGAGATAACGGCTCACAGCCTGAAGGATCTAAAAATACTCGATACGAGAAAGAAAGTCCCGTTCGCCGTGGATGAGAAAACCAAAGACTTTTACAAAGAAAATATCATTCCTTTCTGGAAGGATAAGTCTTTGAGAGACATTTTGTTTCGAGAAGTATCTAAGGAGTGGAAGGACGCCTACGCGGCGGGCATATTTACTGAGTTTATGGAGCAGAGGGCGCCGGGGCACACCGTCCTGGATGACAAAATTTATAAAAAAGGTTTATTGGAGTTTAAAAAGGACATCGAATCGAGTATTCAACATCTTGATTTTTTAAATGATCCGGAAGCATTCCGGAAGCGTGAAGAGCTTAAGGCGATGGCCATTAGCGCGGATGCTCTTATTCTCTATGCGCGGAGGCATGGCGAAAAATTAAAGATACTGGCCAAAAAGGAAAAAGATCCCAAGAGAAAAAAAGAGCTGAAGCGCATGGCAGATATATGTTCACATGTCCCCGCCCATCCTCCGAGAGATTTTTGGGAGGCGCTTCAGTACTATTGGTTTGTTCATCTTGGAGTGATCATTGAACTCAACACTTGGGATTCTTTTAATCCGGGAAGACTGGATCAACACCTCTATCCTTTCTACAAGAGAGGGAAAAGAAATGGATCTCTCAATGAAGAGCAGACAAGAGAACTTCTGCAGGCATTCTGGGTCAAGTTCAACAATCAGCCCGCTCCGCCTAAAGTCGGAGTGACCATGGAGGAAAGCGGAACATATACTGATTTTTCCCTTATTAATACTGGGGGAGTCAAAATTGATGGATCAAATGCCGTCAATGATCTCTCTTTTCTTATCCTCGATGTGATCGAAGAGATGCGGCTGCTGCAGCCGAGTTCGATGGTTCAGATCAGTAAAAAAACTCCTGATAGATTCCTGAAAAGAGCCCTGAAAATAATTAAAACAGGATTTGGACAGCCATCTGTGTTCAACACGGATGCTATTGTTCAAGAAATGCTCAGGCAGGGCAAATCCGTTGAGGATGCCCGCAATGGAGGCGCCAGCGGATGTGTTGAGACCGGAGCTTTCGGGAAGGAAAATTATAATCTCACCGGATATTTCAACATGACAAAAGTTTTGGAGATTACTCTGAACAATGGAAAGGATCCCAGGACTGGGAAAAAGATAGGATTGGAAACTGGGGATCCACTTCGGTTTACAAATTTTAATGACCTGTTTGAAGCCTATGAAAAGCAGTTGAAGTATTTCATCGATGTCAAAATAACCGGAAATAACATTATCGAGCGGCTGTGGGCAGAGTATTTGCCCACTCCATTCCTGTCTCTTCTTATAGATGACTGCATAAAAACCGGCAAAGATTATCATGATGGAGGGGCCCGGTACAATACATCTTACATTCAGGGTGTAGGGCTGGGTATCATGACGGATATATTAACGTCCATAAAGTACAATATATTCGACAAAAAACAGGTGACCATGAAGCAGCTTCTGCGGGCGCTCAAAGACGATTTCAAAGGGCATGAGCCGCTTCGGCAGAAATTTGTGAACAAAACTCCAAAATACGGTAATGACGATGATTATGCCGATGATATTATGAAAAAAATATTTGAGGCCTATTATAATGTGATCAATGGGCGTCCCAACACCAAAGGAGGCTATTACAGGATTAACCTACTTCCAACCACTGTGCATGTGTATTTTGGCAAAGTTGTCGGGGCAACAGCCGATGGACGTCATGCGTCGGAACCTCTTTCTGAGGGCGTTTCTCCTGTTCAGGGAGCAGACAGGAAAGGCCCCACTTCGGTGATCAAATCTGTGGCCAAAATGGACCATGTCCGGACGGGTGGAACCCTTCTCAATCAGAAGTTCACTCCCCATCTCTTGGACAATGAGGGTCTCGACAAGCTGTCTCATCTCATCCGTTCCTATTTCAAGATGGACGGCCATCACATTCAGTTTAATGTGGTCAATGCCGAAACGCTGAGAAAAGCCCAGAAAACACCTGAAAAATACCGGGATCTTATCGTTAGAGTAGCAGGATACAGCGACTATTTTATCGACCTCAATGTGAAGCTTCAGGATGAAATCATCGCCCGTACCGAACACGTTGAGATATGATAAAAACCGTTTTCAATTCCGTGATTTTTTTAGAGTTCTGGGAAGATGATGGAGAAATCCGTTTGGAGGACGAGCGGGCA
>CAZEWV010000059.1:2830-10855 GCA_964516025.1 uncultured Eubacteriales bacterium | reverse complement strand
GAGAAAAGACTCTCGTGGAAATACGGTCACTCGTCAAGAACCTAAATCAGGCCAGCCAAAAAGCCATGGACAAAATCGATGATGTCGATGAAACTCTTCAAACCGCAAAAAAGACCATTGTTCAGCTTTCGGAAATCACCCGGTTTTTGGCCTCGAAAATGATTAAACCCTCGTCAAAGTACTGGCCAATTGTTTTACCAATTTTACGTCTTGGCTGGCGGCAATGGAAAAAACGCAAGGAGAATTAACATGTCAAATAATGGCTCAAGTGCTTTTGAAGTCACCCTCTCTTTCCTCTTGGGAACGGCAACCGGCTTCATCCTAGGTGTCCTTTTTGCTCCATCAAGCGGTGAAGAGACGCGCCAGAAAATTAAAGAGGAAGCGGAAAAAGCTGGACTTAAAGCCAAGGAGGGGTACGAAAAAATTACCCATGAAACAGAAAAAGGATTTAAAATGGCCAAAGAAAAAACCTACGAAGGCATCGACGCACTTAAAGATTTTGTAGAAAAAAAGAAAGAAGAGCTTTCAAAGGAAGGGCCAGCCTCCTCAGCAAAAAAAGAGGAAGAAAAGACCTAAAAACAGAATTTTACTAACCAGAGACAGACAACCGTTTCAAATATACAGCCATATTTTTATAAATCCAATTCTGGGAATACGGAGAGGCAAAAATGTCACAGGCGAAGATTCAAGCCGTTCACGCAAGAGAGATCCTAGACTCGAGAGGAAATCCAACCATTAAAACAACCGTCACCCTACAATCCGGAATAACGGGTGTTGCCTCAGTTCCATCCGGCGCTTCGACAGGAACACACGAGGCCCTGGAACTGCGAGATGGCGATCCGACCCGCTACTTTGGAAAGGGTGTCCTAAAAGCCGTCACCAATGTCAAAAACATTATTTCTCCTCAGGTTATTGGAATGGATTCCATCCAACAAGAAAAACTCGACAACCTCCTTCTAAGACTGGATGGAACGGCGACAAAAAGTAATCTAGGGGCCAATGCCATTCTTTCCGTATCCATGGCCGCGGCTCAAGCCTCAGCCAAAGCCCTTGGCCTGCCCCTCTTCGACTATCTCGGAAAAAGAGATAAATACCGCCTTCCGGTCCCTCTCGTGAACATTCTCAACGGAGGTTCCCATGCCGACAATAACGTCGACATCCAAGAATTTATGATTGTACCAGCGGGAAGTCCTAGTTTCTCAGAAGCCATAAGAGCGGTCGCCGAAGTCTTTCATAACCTCAAGAAAATTCTCAAACAGAACGGATACAGCACCGCTGTCGGTGATGAGGGGGGATTTGCCCCCAATCTTAGATCCAACGAGGAAGCCCTGGATCTCATTCTGGAAAGCGTCCACAAGGCAGGCTATTCTCAAGGAAAAGACATCTGGCTGGCTCTGGATGTTGCGGCGTCTGAATTTTTCGAAGACAACTGTTATGTCTTTAAAAAATCCGATGGTTCCAGAAAGAACACTGGACAGATGCTGGAATTTTACCAGGATTTGGTGAAGAATTATCCGATTATCTCGATCGAAGACGGTTTTGCTGAAGATGATTGGGACGGCTGGAGCGCCCTTACCAAAGCCCTCGGTCATAAAATCCAGCTCGTAGGCGACGATATTTTTGTCACAAATATCAAACGCTTTCAAGAAGGCATAGACAGAAATATCGCCAATTCAATCCTCATCAAGCTCAATCAGATCGGAACACTCACGGAAACAACCGCTACCGTTAAACTGGCCCAAGAAAAAGGATACTCCACAGTTATCTCCCACCGTTCTGGAGAAACAGAAGACACGTTTATCGCCGATTTAAGTGTCGCTCTCGATGCAGGCCAGATAAAAACAGGTTCTCTCAGCCGAAGCGAGCGAGTTGCCAAATACAACCGCCTCCTAGAAATCGAGGAAGGACTGGAAAGCAGGGGAACGTATGTCGGCAGCAAGGTTTATTCACAGTTTTTATCTTCATAATTGTTTTGAGGAAGGAAATAACTGACATGGCCTCCGACAAAAAGAGAAAAGCAAAGTTTCTCACGTCTTCCCAGATCGAGGTAAAAAATTTATACACGGAGAACGATCTCGAAAATTTTGATCCCTCTATAGATCTGGGCGAGCCGGGAAGTTTTCCTTTTACCAGGGGAGTCTATCCGGACATGTACCGCCATCGGCTCTGGACTATGCGCCAGTATGCGGGTTTCGGAACAGCTGAAGAATCGAATAAAAGATACCGCTACCTGCTGGAACAGGGGCAAACTGGCTTGAGTATAGCCTTCGACCTGCCCACACAACTGGGCCTTGATTCTGACCATCCTTTGGCTCAAGGAGAAGTGGGCAAGGTGGGTGTGGCTATCGATTCCATCGACGACATGTCCAAACTGTTCTTTGGTATTCCCCTGGACAAAGTCAGCGTCTCCATGACCATCAATTCCACGGCATCCATCATTCTGGCGATGTATCTGGCCTTGGCGGATCAGAGAAAAATTGCATGGAATAAACTTAGAGGAACGATTCAGAACGACATCCTCAAGGAATATGTAGCCAGAGGGACATATATCTATCCTCCTCAGGAATCGATGAAGATTATTTGCGACACGCTCAGTTTTTGCCAAGACAACGTGCCTCTGTGGAACACGATGAGTATCAGCGGATATCACATTCGCGAAGCAGGAGCAACCGCTGTTCAAGAGGTGGCTTTTACCATGGCGAATGCCGTGGCTTATATCAAAGCTGCATTGGCTGCCGGATTGACCGTGGATAGTTTTGCTCCGCGCTTGTCATTTTTCCTTGCTTCCCATAACAATTTCTTTGAAGAGGTAGCTAAATTCCGGGCAGCCAGGAGAATCTGGGCACGAATCATAAAAAAAACATTCAAGGCCAAAAACCCTCTTTCCTGGAAATTCAGATTTCACACCCAGACAAGTGGTGTCACTCTCGTCGCACAAGAGCCTGAAAACAACGTAGTCAGAGTCGCCCTGCAGGCTCTGGCGGCTGTATTGGGGGGAACTCAATCTCTCCACACAAATTCACGCGATGAGGCTTTGGCACTTCCCAGTCAAGAATCTGTTCGGATCGCACTTCGTACTCAGCAGATCCTCGCTTTTGAAAGCGGCGTGGCCGATACAGTGGATCCACTGGGCGGCTCTTATTTTTTGGAATCCCTTGCAGATCAAATCGAAGATAAAGTCAACATTTACCTCCAGGCGATCGAAAATATGGGAGGAGTCCTCCGTGCCATCGAAAGTGGGTATATCCAAATGGAAATCCAAAACAGCGCCTATGACTATCAAAAGCGACTGGAGAGTAAAGAACAAATCATCGTTGGTCTCAATGAATTTGCCCCGGAAAATGAAAAGATTAGTTTCATGGTTGGTACGGTCCCCAAGAGAGTAGAAAAAACCCAGATTAAAAAAACTCTAGATTTCAAAGCCAACAGGTCTGAAAAAGAAGCTGCACAAAAACTCCACTCACTCGAAGATGCTGTGAAGAATAATCAGAACATCCTCCCTCCCATGATTGAGGCCGTCAAAGCCAGAGCTACGCTAGGCGAAATATCCTCGGTCCTTGAAAAAATCTACGGCACCTACCGAGAACATCCCACCATCTAATCTTTTTAAACTGAGTTGAAGGGAATTAAAGGGACATCATACTTAATTCGTGAGAATTAAGTATGATGTCCCTTTAATTCCCTTTAATTCATCGCCATCCGACTCAGTTAGTTGACATTATGAGGGTGCGGTTTTAATATACTTCCATGCGTTTTATTTCCTGGGTTAAGGCATTCATGTTGTTTGTTTTTTTCAGCCTTCTTTTTTACAGCTCCAGTTTTGCCATTGACAGCAAGACTGCATTTCGTATTGAAAAATCCATTAAAGATCACTATCAAGAAATCATCAACACACGACGTTTTATCCACATGAATCCTGAATTGAGCAATCGCGAAATTGAAACAGCAAAACTCATCGCATCCAAACTGCTGTCCATGGGCTTCGAGATCCGCACAGGAGTTGCAAAAACCGGCGTGGTCGCCCTACTTAGGGGAGCCCAAAAAGGGCAAACTGTGGCCATCAGAGCTGACATGGATGCACTTCCTATCCAGGAAAAAACCGGGCTGACTTACGAATCGTTGAATCCAGGTATCATGCATGCATGCGGACACGACATTCACACTGCCATTGTGCTGGGAACAGCAATGATACTTTCTGATCTCAGGGATAAAATCAAAGGCAATGTCAAATTCATATTCCAACCAGCAGAGGAAGGTGCCCCGTTTGGAGAAGAGGGAGGATCTACACTCATGATCAAAGAAGGCGTACTTGAAAATCCTGAGGTTGGAGCCATATTTGGCCTTCATGTCTGGCCAGCAATCAACATCGGGAAAGTTGCTTTTTCAGAAGGTTTTGTAATGGCCAGTTCCGATTTTTTTAGAGTCACAATCAACGGAAAAAGTGCTCATGGTGCCCAGCCACAAAAAGGAATCGATGCCATTTTCATCGCGGCTCAAATCATTCAAGGAATCCAAAGCATCATAAGCCGCACCAATGATCCAACTGATCCAGCGGTGGTCACCATCGGAAAAATTACTGGGGGTACACGTCACAACATCCTCGCCGAACAAGTCATCATGGAGGGGACGGTTCGGACTGTCAATGATATCAATAGGGACAGGATCGAACAGAGTATCAAAAATATTGTCAAAGGAACGGCTGAATCGTTTGGGGCAGATTATACCGTTGACTACAATCGAGGAGTGCCCACCCTTTACAACCATCCCAAATTGGCAAAAAACATGTCGCCCACTCTTCTCCGGGTTGTGGGCCAACCCAATATTGAGAGCATCAAGCCACAGATGGTCGCAGAGGATTTTTCATATTTCTGCCAAAAAATTCCCGGTTTTTATTTTATGCTTGGAGTTAAAGACCCTCAGGACAATAATCCGGCACCTCTTCACAATCCTTCTTTTAATCCCGATGAAAGGAGCATTCCTTTGGGCATTAAAATCATGTCTCATCTCATTTTAGACTTTCTCGATCACCAGCAGCAGATGGATAATCCTCCCCTTTGATCAAAATGTTATGACATACCCTTTTCTTTTTCTAGCCCTGTTTTTAGCAGCGGGGATTTTGTTTTCATCTTTAGTCTTGCTGCCACTTCCTCTCTTTTTATTTTTGCTTCTTCTCTCACTGACGATCGCATGGTTCTCTTTCATTTTCCGAAAAAACAAGTTTGCATTTTCCCTTATTCTCCTGACAACTTTTCTATTCGGTTCCAGTCTCTACCGGCTCACCGATACAAATTATGAAAATAACGGTCTCCATCAACTTCAAGCCTCCGGATATGTGGATTTCTATGGGACCCTCTACAAATCCCCATCTCCAGGCAAAGACAGTGATACGCTGTATTTAAACGTTGAAAAAATTATCCATCAAAAAAAGGAGCGTACGATTCAAGGACGCCTTCAGGTAACAGTGGCTCGTCCATCACAACCTTCTAATCCCCTTAATCTTCTTGTCCGAGACAAAATAAAAGTGTCTGCACAGATCAGTTCTTCGAGGGGCTTCCAGAATTTTAATCCAGCCCTCCTTGAAAGGCTTCAAAAAAATAGAAGAATTCACAACCGTGCCTATTCCAAAAGCCCGCTCCTTATTAAAAAAATTTCTTCCGGCTCCACTCTCTCGCCTATCAGACAAATTGCAAAGTTCAAACACATCCTTATAAAAAATATCGAAAAATTCTTTCCCGACGACAACAATCCCCTGACAGTTTCCCCGCAAGGCGCTGTGCTTGAGGCCTTGCTGCTGGGTGACAGGGGAAGGATGGACGAGTCCATATCCCGGGCCCTCCAGGATGCAGGCATATTCCATCTTTTTGCGATTTCAGGAGCACATATTGCCATTATTTCCTTCATCCTTTTTTCGTTTTTTCGTTTCTTGAGAATTTCCACACGTTCCTCCTACGTCATGCTTATGCTTATCCTTATTGTGTATGCTTTTCTCGTAGAAGGAAGACCATCAATCCTTAGAGCAACCACCATGACACTTATTTTTCTGCTGGGAAAACTTATCTGGAGAGAGACAACTCTTTTTAATACCATCTCTATCAGTGCCTTTGCCCTCCTTTGCATCAATCCTTTCAGTCTTTTTGATGCTGGATTTCAACTGACATATATGGCTACGATGTCCATTGTCATCTTTTATCCAAAATTCATCAAATATCTGCCAAAGTGGCCTTTGAGAATCAGCGAAATTTTTTCTCTCTCCGCTGCATCCCAAGTAGGCGTTCTCCCTATCATAGCCAAAACTTTTAACAGGATTACATTCTCTTCTCTCTTTCTCAATTTTGCAGCTCTTCCCCTTGTTGCACTCATAATGATAAGTGGCTATATTTTTCTTTGCTTTTCGTTTATATCGCCGGTTATTGCAAATTATCTTGTCCAGGCTGTGATTTTTCTTATCAATTTACTCATTTCCATCTCCCACCTTTTCGATCGGTTTTCCTTTTTGTCATTCCGGATTCCCAATCCTCATACAGCCACGATTATCGGATATTTTCTTTTCCTCTTTTTCCTGCTGCTCCCTTGGAAAAAGAAAAAACTGAAATGGCTGTCCTTAGCTGGATTTCTCGTTTTTTTAGCCGTTCTCATCACCTACCCTTTTCCTTCCTATTCAAAAAATCTGAAAGTCACTTTCATCGATGTCGGCCAGGGAGATTCCATCCTGGTGGAATTCCCGGGTCAAAAAAAGATGCTTATAGATGGAGGAGGGCTTTTTACAGGTGGTTTTGATATCGGCGAAAGAGTTCTCTCTCCTTTCCTCTGGAAGAAGGGAATAAAGACGATCGATTATTTAGTATTGACTCATCCCCACCCCGACCATTTGAATGGATTAATATCTGTGGCTCGCAATTTCAGAGTCCGGGAGTTTTGGGAATCACTGGGTCCGACAGAAAACAATTTCTATGAGGAATTGCTGCGGAATCTAGCTCCATCCATACTGAAAAAGAGGATGTTTAATAATGACTCGCATCTCATCGATGGCACAGTCATCGATATTCTTCATCCAAAAGAAAGCCGTCTTCCAATCAGCTCCATTGATAACGAATTATCCATGGTTTTAAGACTCTCGTACGGCCAGACGTCATTCCTCTTCACCGGAGATATTGGACAGAAGGCAGAACAGGACATCCTGGAAAATATAAGGCTCATCAAAAGCGATATTATGAAGTCTCCTCACCACGGAAGTCTCTCTTCAAGCTCAGAAGAATTCCTGAGTGCGGTTAATCCCACTGTCATCGTTATTTGTGTGGGGGAAAACAACAGATACAATTTTCCGAATCCAATAATCCTTCAGCGGTACCGCGAAATAGGTGCAGCTATCTACCGTACAGATACTCACGGAGCCATCGAAATAACCTCCGATGGTCAAAGATTCAGTGTCAAGACAGCATTAAATCCTTTACATTAGCTGTTCTCTTCCCTAGCGAAAATAAACAAATGAGATCTGAAGGCCCAGATCCCTTTCGTCAGTAGAGTCCGGAAAAACCTCAGCGGGAACAAAAGATTTATCCACTTCAATAGTCAAATAAAATTCCTCTTTGTCGCCCAGCATCTCATCCAAAATATTATAAGATTTCTCAAATACACTCTCATCGGGGACAAACTCATCCAAAGTCAAATCATTGATTTTGAAAATAATTTTTTGTCCAGGAACAGCTTCAGGATTAACTCCGCCTCTGATAATCAGAAGGGCATCACGATGGGGATTATCAATGATGCACCTTGCACTTTTCATTGTCCATCTCCACTGCTTGAGAAATGCGTCAGGATCGATTTCTAAATCATACCAGCCCTCTTCATAAATTGTTTCAGGTGTATCCAAAGGAGGGGGGAAAACTTTCAGTTTTTCTTCTAAAATTTCCTGTTTTGACTCTCCCGTCCTGTCATAGGGAGAAAAGAATCCAGTCGACAGCCTTAAGGTTTCTTCCCCTTTAAAATTTGGATCGAACTCATCAATAAAAGTGGGTATATAGATTT
>CAZEWV010000059.1:0-2730 GCA_964516025.1 uncultured Eubacteriales bacterium | reverse complement strand
CATTGTTTTCCTCCATATAAAAGTCAAAAAGTTATTATAAATTAACAGAAGAATTAAGTAAAGATTTGACCCCTTTCGGAGTAATGGTGTATATTTCCAGAAAAATGGTTCGTCTTCTTTATCCTCTTTATTTTTTGTACAAAGCGGGAGGTCAAATCAAAAGTGCTCTCTACATGAAACAAATTTTCAGGTCAAAGCAGGCACCGCTACTTACAATCAGTGTCGGAAACATCTCTTTTGGCGGCTCCCATAAAACGCCTTTATCCATGCATCTTTTGGCATTTTTAATAAAACAGGGGTACAAACCTGCTCTTGTTTCTCGAGGATATCGGGGAAAATGGGAACATCAGGGGGAGATTCTCTCTGACGGCAAAAATATTTTTGGCAGTTGGAGGGATTCAGGAGATGAACCCTTCATGGTGGCCCAAAATTTTCCTGAAGTTGGTGTTTTCATCGGGAAAAACCGTCTCTTTTCGTGTCGAAAGGCCAAAAGCCTCGGATTCGATGTGGCTGTCCTGGATGATGGGTTCCAACACCAGAAGCTCAAGAGAGATATCGATATGGTGCTCTACGATCCCAATGAAAAAACGGCTCTACGAGAACCTCTCTCCTCCTTAAGCCGCACCCATTTTGTTCTAGTTGAGGAACGCCACTTTTTACGGTCCGAGAAACGCATCCAAAAGATGTCTCTTAAAACACATCTATTCGCTTATTCAGTTTTTAGCAAGGGGTTGTTCAATATAAAAAACCGCATATTTGAACCTCTTCCCCGGGTCGAAAGAAAAAAGGTTCTAGTCTTATCCGGAATCGCCCGACCGGAAAGATTTTTTTCTCTTCTTGAAGAACAAGGGATAAAACATTGTTATGCTCTAAAGTTTCCCGATCATTTTGCCTATCCAAGATCATCTGTAAAAAAGATTATGGATGTTTATAATAGACACAAGGCCGACATGATTATCACGACTGAAAAAGACTCTGTTAAACTACAAGGCATTAAGGATTTTGACAGCATTCCTGTCTATTATTTGAAAATCGGTCTGAAGATAGAAGACGGTTTTTACAAGGAAATTCTGATGTCTTTAGCAGACATTCAAAAACAATCTTAAATGAAAAAATCAGTCGATTTTTTATTATTTCTGCTATTTAAACTGATTCAAGGGCTATTATTTCTTTTCCCACGGAAATTTTGCCTTGCTCTGGGACAATGGCTGGGATTCTTCTTTTACTTCCTCGATAAAAGGCACCGGCATATTGCACACGCCAATCTCTCCATCGCTCTGGAAAAAACACACTCGCAGAAATCCCTCAAATCTATAGCCAGAAGTTCATTTTCCCACTTTGGAGAGGTCATGTTGGACATCATCAAATTCTCCACACTTAAAGAGCACAAAAAATCTCGACTTATTGCTGTCGAAGGGGCAGAACATATCCAGAACGCTCTTCTGGGGAAAAAAGGTGCGCTGCTTTTTACGGCTCATTTTGGCAATTGGGAAATTGCACCTTACTTCATCTCGCGGCTTGGGAACCTAAAAGTCATGGCCAGACCATTGGACAATGTTTTTTTGGAAAAAGAACTTCTCAAAATAAGATTGGACCTGGGTGAGGAGGTCATCTACAAACATAAAGCCGCACGCGAGGTCCTTCGAGCTCTCCACAAAAATTCCATGGTTGCCATTCTTATCGATCAGAATGTTCTGGACAGTGAAGCTGTTTTTGTCGATTTCTTTGGAAAAGCAGCCGCGACAACCCCCGGGCTGGCCACATTTCACCTCAGAACTCAGGCCCCTATCATCCCGGTCTTTGCTACTCCCACATCAGAACACACATTTCACATTAAAATTTTTCCCCCAGTTAAAATTTCCCTATCAAGTGAACATAAGCAAGATGTCTTGAAAATAACTCAGATTTGCACTAAAATTATTGAGAATCAGATCCGGGACAATCCGAAATTTTGGCTTTGGTTCCACAACAGATGGAAAACCCGACCTGAATCAGATACTCAATCAGCCGACCGTGATCAAAAGTCTATAAATCCATCAACATAACGAATAGGAGGCCAAAAATAACCAAGGAACAAAAAAAACCGATGAGGCCCAAGAAAAGATCCCCTGACAGCCTAAGGCCGGTAAAAATTGTCCCCGACTATCTCGATTTTGCTTCGGGCTCAGCACTTATCACCACCGGAAAAACAAAAGTTATTGCCACGGCTACCCTCGAAGAGAAAGTTCCTCATTTTTTGAGAGGTTCCGGATCAGGTTGGATAACGGCTGAGTACGCCATGCTACCCTGCGCAACTGAAAAAAGGACAAATAGAGAAAGATACCACGGACGACTCTCGGGAAGAACCCAGGAAATCCAGCGCCTCATCGGCAGATCGCTCAGGACATCCACAGACCTCCATGCCCTGGGCGAAAGAACAATCATTGTCGATTGTGACGTCATCCAAGCAGATGGAGGAACACGGTCAGCATCCATCACGGCTGGCTGTGTTGCGCTGGCTTGTATTCTCAACAATATGCTTGAAAAAGAGATTCTTGAGGAGATGCCTTTGAAGCATCTGGTTGGCGCAACTAGCGTTGGAATCGTCAACGGGGACCTCTTGTTGGATCTTGACTATTTCGAAGATTCCAGTGCCGATATTGACATGAATGTCGTGATGAATGATTCAGGTCAAATCATTGAAATCCAGGCGACCGCTGAAAAAAAACCTTTTTCAAAAAAAGAATTCGA
>CAZEWV010000058.1:0-10972 GCA_964516025.1 uncultured Eubacteriales bacterium | reverse complement strand
TTCCTTGTGAATCAAATCTTTTTGGATAGACCATCTTCTTGCGAATAATGACAGGTGTAATATGATAGTCTTCGTAAATGATTTTATGTATTTCCTCTGAATCATAGCCGGCATCCAGAATAATATAGGCGATGGTAAGAAAAGGAAATCTCCTTTTGAATTCCTCTAAAAGTGGGAATATATGTATTTTATCGGAGTCGCTGCGCGTACTTACGATGCTGACCAGAGGGATCCCGGTAACTGTCATTAAGGAATGGGCTTTGTGTCCCACAGGATATTTATCTTTATGATGAGGCCGGCCAAAGCTTACCGAAGGGTCGGTAAAAAGCCATGAGCCATCTTCCTGTTTTATTCCTTTGGAGGAACAATAAGATCTAATGGGAGTGGAATCTCCCACGAGTATCAAACCTTTGCGACGATTCTTTGGGAGTTGTTCTATGTGGGGATTTAATACTCCACTCTTATTGGCTTCATTAACGAAGTTCATATGGATTTTTGTATATCCTTTTACACCCAGATGATTTCTCAGAGTGTTATAGGTGTTATGAGCAGGTGTAGGACTTTTTTCCAGAAGACAGAGATATCTATATGTGCTGTTTTCAGAAAGACGTTTGGCAAGGATTCTATCAGAGACAAAAGTCTGTTTGACTTTCAGCATCCGAGACAGGAAGAGGCCATTTCCGTATCCTTGAGGTCCTGCATGTGAATAACATTTCTCTATAACAGGATGAATATTGTAGAGATTAATATCCCGGAAATAGTGGACCAGCTTATTCTCTTCATCTGTAAGGTCCAGATAAGAGCTATCGAAAGTTGATAGAGGAAGTTGATAGTCTGTCATGGCTGATCTCCTGGTATGAGGTGTTCAATAATAAGAGGGTGGGTTGTTCAATACTGATTCTGGCTAAAAATAAGAAGAAAATCCAGGATTAACTTCTTTAAAACAAAGAAATAAGATAAAAATCTTTAAAATGATATCTGAGTGCCATTATATAAAGAAAATGCCCGAAAAATGGGGATAACTTTTTGTAAAAAGTGGGGATAACTTTTGATAAAATGAGGTATTATTACCCATTATTAGGCTAAAAATGGGGATAAGTCCGAAATATGACCCTTATAAACTGTTTATATTCAGTTGGTTACAAGTGTTGAACGGTCTTTATTTAAAAAAAATTGAGCAACAAATCATGAGGGCGCAAATCTGTTTATATCATATCCATCCATGGGGAAAGAAGTTCTTCCATCTGCGATGATTTCCGCAATCGTTCTCCCCAATAGAGGGCCGAGGGTTTGCCCTCCCTTAGTGCAGCAAGCGGAATAAAAGCCCGGGAACTTGATCAGTTGACCGAGGAGGGGGAGGAAATCGGGGCTTCTCCCTTCCAATCCGGTCCAGCAACGGATCAAGTTCAATTTTTTCAGCGCAGGAACAACACGACAGGCGTACTGAATATTTCCCTTCATGCTGTCATATTTAACTTTTTTTATATTCTTTTCTGCATCTCCGACACCTTTCCATCCTCCGCCAATGACGACATTTCCGCTATCCATCTGCTTCAAAGTCATATTGCCTTTCGCGTGAGTGACCACATGCGGGAATATGTTCGGGGCACGTTCAGTCACCATGACCTGCATGGGATCCAAGGTGATCGGAAAGTCAAGTCCAAGCATCTTAAATATTTCATTGGACCACACGCCGGCAGAATTCAGGATGCAGGAAGTTTTGACATGCCTCTTTGCTGTCCGAACCAGGAAGCGATTTTTCTTTTCGACAACAATACTTCGCACAGGATCATTCTCATAAATTTTCACACCACGAGACTGGGCAGCGCGGGCTATGGCTCTGGTTGCGGTAAGAGGATTAGACCTCGCGTCCATTCGACAAAAAGAAGCCTGCACAACGGAAGGTCCGAGATAAGGGGCAAAGTCTTTTAATTCTTCGGGTGCGAGCAATTCTAATTTTATGCCCAGTTTTTTCTGCTCTTCTACCGATTCACGGAGCACTTCCGACTGTTGAGCATTTTCTGCAACTCTCAACCCTCCTGGCTGCCGAAATTCGATTTCATCTCCTAATTCTTCCTGGAATGCAGCCCAGATTCTATGGCTTTCCTGTACGAAAGGAACCAATTTTAGTTTTTTATTTTGAATGGCCATCGTGCCCGCATTCGCCCCCGAGGCTTCCCTCCCTATTCCCGATTTATCAAAAAGGGTAACATCCATATCTCCTTTGGATAAGAAAAAGGCCGCGGAGGCGCCGATGATTCCACCTCCGATAATTATAACATCTGTCCTATCCACGATTTATTCCTTCCTTTCCATAAAGAAGCGCATAAAAGATTTTCTTCAAATGATTTGTTCCCGCAAATTCAATTTATCCGTTTTCGTTCTATTCTTTTGGATGAAAAAGACGACGCCAGCCGCTACAATCCCGAGCACAGTGAACAAGATGATTCCCACATAATCATATGTGAACATGGCCGCAGCAAAAAATATCGTTGAGAGAATAATCATAAACCATTCGACGATTTGGAGGCGATCAAAAAGATATCCTTCAGTGACGACAGCAATCACCACGAGCAGAGGGAGGGATTGTAACAAAATCCTCATTGGACCAAGAATGTTACTGCTTAAAAGGGGGGAAAAAACGAACAACAAAGGAATCACATAGAAAAATTTTGCTATTGCAAAAGTCGATAACCCAACTCGCATGAAGTGTTTGTCCTGGGCAATTTCAGCAGCCACAAAAGCTGTCATGCACACAGGAGGAGTTATGGTTGAGGTCTGGCTGAACCAGAATAAAGCCAAATGGGCAGCCAGAAGAGGAACGCCAAGTTGAGTCAATGCCGGAGCACCCAGGGTGGATATCAGAATGTAAGACAGTGTGACAGGCATCCCCATGCCGATTATCAGGGAAATCAGAGCAAGCAGAAAAAGGGCAAAAAGGACATAACCTCCAGAGGCAACTAGAATTATCGAAGTAACCTTCATGATGAGGCCCGTCAACGTGATGACCCCCATGATAACAGCGGCACAAGCACACACAGAGGCTATGGTCATCATATTCTGCGCGCTTTCCTCAAGACCTTGAATTATTTTCTTAGGCCCCATCCGAGTGTCTTTTCTAAACCAACTGAAAACAACGATCAGGATGGTAGATATCGCGCTGGCTACAAAGGGAGTTCGTCCGATAGCCAGCAGAATAATCAAGATAATCAGCGGGAAGAAAAGGTGGATGCCTCTTTTCACGGCTTCCTTCATAGGAATGAGTTTTTCTTTGGGCATTCCCTCAAGCCCATATTTTCTTGCCTTTATTTCTATGATCGCATAAATCGAGGCAAAATATATAACCGCAGGGATAATCGAATACTTGATGATAGTGAGGAGTGGAATCCCTGTAATGGCAGACATGACAAACACACCCGCACCCATTATCGGAGGAGTTATGGCCCCCCCGGTGGAAGCCGCTGTCATGATGGCAGCCGCTTCACGCGCTTTGAATCCACCGTGTTTCATCATGGGGATAGTCAGGCTTCCTGTGGTCACAACATTGGACATCGTGCTCCCGGTCAGCGTCCCCATCAGGCCTGCACTAAGAACGGCTACTTTGGCCGAACCGCCCCTTGATCTTCCTGCCAAGGCTAAAGAAAAATCGATATAATATCGGTCTGCCCGGGAAACTCTAAGAAAGGTCCCAAACGCCACAAAAGTAAACACATAAGTGGCAGCCAAACCTGTCATGATATTGAACATTCCTTCCGGAACTAGATAGAATTGTTCGATACAAACACTGTAGGAAAACTTTTTAAAACCCAGAATCCCGGACAGGAAAGGCCCCAGGAAAGTGTAGGCAATGAAAACCGCGGTGATCCAAACAAGAATCCAGCCCAATGTTCTTCGGGTCACTTCCAGAATAAATAACACGGCCAGCGTTCCAAAAATTAAATCTGGGATGGTGACAGGACTGACATAGGGAATTCGGTATGCAATACGGCCGTAATCCAACAGTATCCAACCGAACGAAAGAGCTGCCAGTCCAGCCAAAATTATATCGCTGACAGGTATTTTTTCCGTTGACGATTTCTTTGAACGAGGATAGAGAAGAAGGATAAGCGGAACCATTAGAGTCAGAAATCCAGCCCGTTGGATCAGAGGAGGAAAGGCTCCCTTAAATGCCGTGTAGAAAATAAGAAGGCTTACAAGAATAGAGAGAATAGCCACAATAATCGCGGCACTTCCGGAGAGCTTTCTTCTTTCCACTACACTTTTTTTTCTTTTATTGTCTTACATCCAGCCGCGTTCTTTATAATATTTTATCGCTCCTTTATGAATTGTGATAGCGAGATTATTGACCATGTACTCAGGCTTCCAATCCTTAAAAGCTCCGTAGGACTTCTTGAAACGCATCTCGTTTTCTGCGATAGCCTTTGTGAAAATATAGATTACTTCTTCAGGAACTGATTCATTCGTGAAGAGGACCATCGCCAACTTTACTGTAGGTACAGGATAATCCTGGCCAGGATAGGTTCCTGGTGGGATTTCTGTTTTTTTAAATTTGAATTTTTGGACAAGGATATCCCGGATAGGTTCTGAAAGGCCTAGGAGTTTTCCTTCTCTCGTTGCAATCGCTTCGGTTATTCCCGCGGCCGGAAACTGAGTCAAACTGTGAAGTGCATTTATATGGCGGTCCTTCCACAGATCGACTCTTCCTGAAGTCCCGATTCTTTGAATAGAACCTCCCCATTTTTTGATATCCTCTTCCGTACTCCCCAGCTCGCTAAAAATCAACTCGAGTATGATGTAATTTGCATCCCCAGGGAAACCAGAGGACATTTTCAAGCCAATCTTTTTCTCCACGATATCTTTAAGATTTTTAGCCTCGATATTTTTCGCGACCAAAAAATGATGGGAATTAGAGGTTAAAGAACAAATCGCCCTAAGATTGGGATATTTCTCCTCATAAGGTTTTTTTCCCTCGGTCGCCATCACTAAGAACGGACTGAAGGTGACCCCGATATCTGCATCGCCCCTTGCTATCCTGATGGGATTGCCCATTCCTCCAGACCCAGGAATGGCTGTCAGGGGATAACCGACAACTCGGGCATTAACCCACTCGGCAATCGAAGAACAGATGGAATACCAAATGCCTCCCACGCTTCCTGTGCTTATGGTCATTTTTGGGATATTGATCCTCTGACCGTAGGAAAAACTGAAAAAAAGAAAAAAGACAGCAAGCGTTTTGAAGGTAAACGTGTTTGTTTTTTTCTTTTTCATACCAGACTAACTCAGATTATATTATCAAACAAAATCCTTATGCGCTAATAACCTTTATCTCGATCAACAACTCCGACAAGCTCTTTGTTTTCTTCGAATCTTTTTAAATTCTCCAGGAACACTTTCACGATATCCTCAGGAATGCTTGGCCCGGAAATATGGGGGGTAATGATCACATTGTCCAGCTTCCATAACTCATGGCTTTTTGGCAATGGTTCCTCACTGAAAACGTCAAGTATAGCTCCCGCAATTTGACCTCTTTTGAGTGCGTTAATCAACGCCTCCTCCACAACTAACGGCCCTCGAGAAACGTTTATGAAATAAGCGCTTTTTTTCATCATAGCAAATTCTGTTTCACCAAAAATTCCCTTGGTTTTAGGAGTAAGAGGAAGTGACATCACGACAAAGTCCGAACTTTTAAGAAATTCTTTTGTTTCTGAAACCAGATACTCCCGGCTCATATAAGGCAATCTTTTCTCTTGTTCCTCCAGGCCGATAACTTCAGCTCCGACCTGATGAAGTTTATATGCAATAAAGGCTCCGACCGATCCGAGCCCGATCACTCCCACTGTCTTGTTCCGCACCGTGTCAGGCACGTAGTAGGACCAATCCCTTTTTTTTTGGCTCTCGAATGCATTTTTCATGTTAAGGGTAATCGCCAAAATATATCCCAACACATAATCGGACATGATAGGACCATGAATGCCTGTAATTTTTGTCAGAACGACCTGTTCAGGAATAGATCGGAAGAGCATAAAATTTTCAACCCCGGCACTGATAGACTGAATCCATTTCAGCTTTTTAGCTTTCGGGAGGAGCTCGACAGGGAAAGTGTGCCCGGAGAAAATGATATCGGCCTTTTCGATATGCTGCTCAATTTTTTCCTTGTTATCACAGATAAAAAGAGGCAAATCATTTCTTTTTTCCTTAAGCAATTTTTCATATCGTTGGAGGAATTCGGGGATATGGTAATACACAAGAACTTTATATTGGGATTTCATGAAAACACCAGCTGTTATATTAGATTCAGCTGTTCGAGCACGGTTTGGATATGTTTTTTCTGTTCCTCTGTCGGAGGCAGGATAGGTTTTCTGGGATAACCACCCGGTCTTTTTCTTAGATTCATGGCATACTTAAGAGAAGCGGGAAATGTTCCCGAGCGTGTTCCATCCAAACCCTCTTCCGTAGCCAGACAAAAATACTGAATCTTTCTTGCCTCCTCGATTTTACCTTCTTTCGCCAACTTATACATTGCCATAGCATCTTTCCCGATCAATTGAGTGTCAAGGCTGCCAACCCATCCTACAGCACCCATAATAACGATGGGGAGTCCTTGAACGGAAGAATGTCCCCCAAAAACCCTGATTTTGTCTCCGACGCGATGAATAAGCTCAGAAACTCGAGCAAAATCTTTGGAACTTTCCTTCACTGCTACGACATTGGATATATCTGCAAGTTTATTTACCAGGGCTGGAGACATATCCACTCCCTGTCTTCGAGGATTATTATACAGCAGAATAGGCATATCCACAGAATCGGATATTGATTCAAAATAAACCTGTATCTCACGATCTCTAGGAAATGCGATGGGAGGAGGTAAAATCATTACGCCATCCATTCCTGCATCTTTTGCATAATGACACAATTTGATGGTTTCATTTGCCGTGATTTGGCCTGTTCCTCCCAAAACAGCAATTCGACCTTTGGCCTGTTCCACACAAAGCTCGAACAGTTCTTTTTTTTCATCATCTGTCAATGCCCAATGCTCTCCCGTGCATCCAGAAACGATCGCCCCATCGAGGCCCTCTTGAATGAGCAATTCTATATTCTCGCAAAAAGCTTCTTTGTCCAAATCCCCGCCTTCCTTAAAGGGCGTGACAACGGCTGTGAAACAACCTTCCCATTCATTCGGATTTTTCATCTTTTTACCTTCCTTCCTAGATTTACGAACCAGTTTACATAAATAAAATATATTATATACAAAATACCCAATTTATTACACAAGTAGCACATGAAAATGTCGATGTCAAGAAAAAATGAGGTTACTGCGAAAAATTGGATTAATAATAAAAACCCTAACAGAGAATTCGGGTTTTTTACTCAGATCTTCTGCCCTCCCTGTTCTGCGCTATTTGTCATCAGGTATTCTTTCAATTCCCTTTTTTGTTCAGCCGTAGATTTCTCTAAAAGAATATTTCTGTGCTCCCCGATCAACAATTGCAATCTTTTTTTATCTTTCGCTTTGATAGCTCGCATTAGAGTTCTGTGGTGCTTCATGGATTTATCTAAAAAACCAGGCTTCTTATAAGAAAAAAGCCTGGCATAGGAGTATCTTTCTTTTTTATCCCGGACAAAATTCAGAATTTCCACGAGAAAGTTATTCGGCACCGATTTCCATAGCTCATCATGAAATGAAGCATTCAGTTCGATATACATTTCTACAGATTTGAGAGCACACCTCTTTTCCATTTTTTCCGTGATGCTCTCAAGCTTCATTATTTCCTTAGGCGTAATTTTATCGAGAGCTAGCCCCAGGGCTAACTGATCGAGAACACCTAAAACTTGGAGAATTTCTCCTAATTCCTCGAAAGAAATTTCTTTTACAATGGCCCTCCGATATGAATCGATTTTGACGAATCCTTCTGCCGCCAGCCTTAAAACGGCTTCTCTTACCGGTGTTCTGCTCACATGGAAACGGCCAGCAATTTCTTTCTCGTTTATTCTTTGGTTTGCCTTGAGTTGATTCATAATAATGGACTCTTTTAAGCTATCATAAATAAACTCACTCATGGTTCGAGGAAGAGGGTATTTAGTATTATTTTTATTTTGCTTAGCCAATATTGTCACCTCATTTTTGAGTACGATATACAATATTACGGAATTATGAAAAAAATTCAAGGGAATGTCGAAAAAATAATACGGAATTATGCACTTAAAAAAGCAGACATAAAAATGACGGGGGACTGGGTGATAGATACGGCCTGGCTCTCTAGCGGTGGCCAACCGCCTAAGTCGTGCCGATATTCGCTGTGGTCGAAAGTAATCTTACCTAGGTTCCACAGCTACTATCTCTGGAGTCCGCACGTCCCCCGCCAAGTTATTAATATAGGTAGGCAGGTGAGAGGTGTCACGAGCTTGAACGTAAACACTTAAAAAAGCGGGGGGGATCAAGGACTATCCTTGAAGGTGAAATATTGATCTGTTTCCTTGCCATTGAAGAATTTCCTTTTTGTAACTGCTACAAATTCTTGACTATTGTACATAATTTGCACCCACTCATACCCAGAAAGGAGATTATCACAGTTAAAACGATTAGGGCAACGGCTGGAATAGAGAAAATAAAAATAGAAATCTCAAAATCATCAAGGTTAAGACAGACTCCTCCCTCGAATCAGCAAAAAACAGCCATGGAGTCCCTCAGAAATAATCCCCTCTCTTTTCGGCTGCCATCAAGAGTTCCTGCCGGAGGCGTTGTGGAGGGGGAGGCCGTCGAAGCTTGTCTTAGTCTTTTCCGTGTAATCCATAAGACAATTATTTTTTTTCTTCTGCTTTTTCTTCTTTTTTCTCTTCTTTACGCTCCCAAGGGGTCCAGTCGATGCCTCTGACATATTTTTGCATCCATTTGATTTCTTCGATGTCCCGGGTTCTCTGGTGCCGAGCTTCGCGAAATCCGTGCCCTTCGCGGGGCGCCCTGAGGTAGCGTACGGGGACTTTTCCTATGTCTTTGAGGGCGGTAAAAAGCGACATGCTCTGGGATTCGGTATCCGTGGTGTCTTTCATCCCGTGGATGATAAGGGTGGGCGTAGTGATATTTTTGACATACGTGAGAGCGGACTGTTTTCTGTATCCTTCGGGATTGTCCCACGGAGTTCCGCCGATATGCCATAATCGGACATCATAATTAAAGCCGGGACCGTATTCTGACGACCAGTCATAGACACCGGCTCCGAGTGAAGCCGCCTTGAACCGGTCGGTTTGCGTGATCGTCCACCCGCCTAGAATCCCGCCATAGCTCCAGCCTCGTATCCCCAAAAGTTGAGCATCGATAAAGCCCTCTTTTATGACATAATCCACACCATTCATAACATCCCAGTAGTCTCCCATGCCGATTCCATCCCCCTTCTGCACGGTGTTTCCTTCCCGGAGATTGTCCGTATATCCTGAGCTTCCTCGAACGTTGGGGGACAGAGAGGCATATCCCAGTCCTGCATTAACATGGTAGCTGGCGCGGAAACTGTTGGTGAAACTTCCGGCCGGGCCGCCGTGGATATTGACGATGAGCGGCAGTTTTGTTCCCTTTGTGTAGCCGGGGGGAAGATGAAAGAGCCCTTCGATTTCGAATCCGTTTTTGCTCGTCCACTGGATGACCTTCATATCAGCCAGGAGAATGTCTGTTTCGATCCATGGATTGGCGTTTGTGAGGCGCTTTGGTTCGAATTTGTCGATGGGGGAGACATAGATATCGGGCGGTGTTTTGAAGTCAGAAAAGGAATACAGGATCTTTTTTTTATCCTTTGAAATGGAATTGACTCTTAGAGATCCGGAGACGTTTGTGATATGTTCGTAATTTCCCGTGTCGATGTCCAATCTGTACAGGTTAGAGTTTGACTCCTGCTGCCCGTTAATAAAGAGAGATCGTGAATCAGCAGACCACGTGATTACCCGGGGGCTTCCCTCAAATTTTCCTGAGACAAGACGGTATTCTTTGGTGTCCGGATTCATGACATAGATTTTAGAGTTCCTGTTGAGCCATGCTGCATCATCGGCTGCCGTAAAAATAAAGCTCTTCCCGTTGGGAGCCCACATCAATCCTCCCTCGGGGGAGTCGTTGTCGGTGAGACGAATTTTTTCTTCTCCGATGTTCATTAAGTATATCTCGCTCTTGTACCGGTCATTCCTCCTGTTGGAATACTGGGCTGTAAAGACAACTTTTTTTCCGTCGGGAGAAACATCGAAGCTTCCAAGGAGAAATTTTTCATCGGTTATTTTTGTCTCTTTTTTTGTCTTGAGGTCGAACATCCAGAGATTTCTCCAGCTGCTTTCACCCTGTCCGTTTGGACCTTCATCAACAAAAATAATGTCGTATCCGTCCTTGTACTTCTTTTCGTCCTCTTTGCTGCGGGACTCGGAGGCCGTGAAATAGAGTGTTGTGGAATCAACAGTCCATTTGTAGGAGCCAATGCTGTTTTTGTGCTCTGTCAGTTGAACAGCTTCTCCTCCTGCGGTGCGCATGAGGAAGATCTGGCTGATTTTCTCGACAATCCTCTTAAATGTGAAATATTTCCCATCAGGTGAGAATTGGAAGGAGCTGCCGCCGGCTTCCCCGATATACTGGAAGGGCTCTCCTCCCTCTGAAGATATCATGTAATACTTTGTCTTTCTTTTGTTTTTGGGCCAGTCCAGCTCTGATTTGGAAAAGAACACCCCTTGGCCGTCGGGTGACAAAATCGCACTGCCAACGCTTGCCATGTTGAGCGAATCGTCTGTGGTCATGGGGCGGCGCTCCTTTTCTTCTGCCCAAAGAGAGCTGACAATAAGAATCGTAAAAAGCAAAACAGTCAGAAATTTTTTCATATTTCTCTCCTTTTCATCCATCCTTAAGAAAATAATGTTAAGACTTTTGTTTTTGATGGAAGAGTATCATATTATTTTTGATCAAATTTTTGCAAGACTTTCATCCTTCAATGATCTATTTAATGGTGTT
>CAZEWV010000057.1:9549-11041 GCA_964516025.1 uncultured Eubacteriales bacterium | reverse complement strand
GATGGTCCAAAAGCAAGGTTGGCGGTGGGAGAATTCACTGATAAGACGGCGACAGGTGGAGGGCAAACCGGTTGGGCGGCAGCGTATGGAGTTACCTTCGCGAGTGTCGGTGAGGGAATGCGCGATATGTTGACAACAGCTTTGTTCAACTCCAATCGTTTCATTGTCTTAGAGAGAGAGCAGCTGGAGGTTGTAATGGCTGAACAGGATCTGGCTCAAACGAATAGGATTAAGAAAGGGACAGAAGCCCCCATAGGTGAAATTTATGGGGCCGATCTCATCATTACTGCGGCCATTACAGAATTTCAAGGTACTGCGAAAGGTGCCCAAGGAAGCACTAGGATTCTTGGAGTAAATGTTGGAGGAGGCCTTACGAAGGGGCATATAGGTATTGATTTAAGAATCATAGATGCCAAAACCTCACAGATTGTAGCCGCAACGAGTGTTGAAGGAGACGCGAAAAGCTTTGCTGTTGGAGGGTCAACCAATATCGGAAGCATGCCTCTCTCCCTGGGAGGAATCTCAAATACTCCAATTGAAAAGGCGATTAGAGTCTGCATCCAAAAAGCCGTCGAATATATCGCTACCAGGACACCGGCTGAATATTACAGACATAAGTAAAAAAAAGTTACTCCGTTATTCAGTTAATCCGGTACTCTGTTATTTTCTTCCTATAATTACCGGATTTTATTGAATCGAGATCATGTTTAAAGAAACTGTAAAAGGTTGCGTAGTGTCATACGGATATGCACTACCTGTTCCCATGACAGTACTAGCTATCCTAAAAACTCCATCACTTGGATCTTTAATCGATAAATAAACCTTGTAAAATTTTCCATCACTAGGATTTTGATCAGCAAGTGCATTAAATTTTGCTTCAATTACTCCTCCGTAATTTCTGTTGACGGTAAATTCAATTATAGCGCTTCCAATTATTTGAGTTTCTGTTTGATCGTAAACTCCTACAAACACCCTCCATTCTGTTAAATCTTCGTGGATATTTTTCAGCCTAATTGGTACGATGAAAAAAAAGTCTTCGGGATCAGGGGAAGATAGAGTAAGAGATGGAGTAAGAGCTAAGAAAAACATAACGGCCAGGATAAAAACAGAAGAAAATTTTAAAAATTTCATGTTTTGCCTCCTTTTATTCCTTCAATCTATTTTTTCCGGTAATAGCCAGTTTTTCGGATCTGACTCTTACAGGTTTGATCGCAGTGCCGGTTATAGTGAGCGGATCGGATCTGACTCTTACGGGCCTGAAAGCTGTACCTGTTATAGTGAGCAGATCGGTCCTGACTCTTACGGGAGAGAATGCGGTGCCGGTTATTGTGAGAGGATCGGTCCTTACTCTTACGGGAGAGAATGAGGTGCCGGTTATAGTGAGTGGATCAGTTCTGACTATTACGGGGTTGAATGAGGTGCCGGTAATAGTGAGCGGATCGGTTCTGACTCTTACGGGCCTGAATGCGGTGCCGGTTATAGTGAGTGGATC
>CAZEWV010000057.1:0-9449 GCA_964516025.1 uncultured Eubacteriales bacterium | reverse complement strand
GATCGGTTCTGACTCTTACGGGCCTGAATGCGGTGCCGGTTATAGTGAGTGGATCTGTCCTGACTCTTACGGGGGTGAATGAGGTGCCGGTTATGGTGAGGGTATCGGTTCTGACTCTTACGGGAGTGAATGAGGTGCCGGTTATGGTGAGGGTATCGGTTCTGACTCTTACGGGAGTGAATGAGGTGCCGGTTATGGTGAGCGGATCGGTTCTGACTCTTACGGGAGAGAATGAGGTGCCGGTGATAGTGAGTGGATCAGTTCTGACTCTTACGGGGGTGAATGAGGTGCTGGTTATGGTGAGCGGATCGGTTCTGACTATTACTGGGGTGAATGAGGTTCCGGTTATAGTGAGTGTATCGGTTCTGATTCTTACGGGAGTGAATGAGGTACCGGTGATAGTGAGCGGATCAGTTCTGACTATTACGGAGGTGAATGAGGTGCCAGTGATAGTGAGTGGATCTGTCCTGACTCTTACAGGTCTGAATGTGGTACCGGTTATGGTGAGTGGATCGGTCCTTACTTTTACGGGTCTGAATGTGGCGCCGGTTATGGTGAGCGGATCGGTTCTCACTCTTACAGGTCTGAATGCTTTCTTTTTTTTGGCCTGTCTATTAGTTGTTTGGTTTGACTGGGGAGATGATTTTTCTGTGAAAACTACTGAATTTATTAGAAGCAGGAATAAGGCTAAAAGAAGTAGCGCCTTTTTCATTTTTTCGATTTCCCCTATAAAACCTTGTTTTTTATATCACATTTTTAAAAACAGTGTCAATAGTCTGACGGCTCTAAAACAAAAAGTGTGATGGATAATGACCTCAAGTCTGACCTCACATGACACAAAATAAATCACTTAAGTCTAAAGTTCTCAATTTGACTTAAAGGCATTACTTTGATAATCATAGAAAAATAAAGTAAAAGGAGGTGTTAGTCTGTTTTTACTAGGTCCTAGACCCTACAGAATTAATCCTTTTACAAACTTTGATTTCCTGAATTTGGGCATTAGTTGACCTTAGAAATTATTTATAGAGGAGGAGAGAAAAGTCATGAAAAAATATGTTTCCATTTTAGTTATTAGTGTTCTTGTTATTGTCTCTATATTTATATTATTTTCAGAAAATGGCCATGCTCTGCCTACCAAGAGGCCACCTGATTATCTGAATTTAGAGGGAATTAGAGGAGAAATTCAGGTCCTTGGATTCATATGGGGAGATAAACCTATTAGTAGTGGGACATTTATGAAAAACAAGCCTCCCGATGGAGTCTTTACAGTGACGATAATCATTGGTGGGTGGGATTCAGTAATATTTGGTGGTGGAGATACCCTTGTTAGTGATGTCATTAAGCAAAATAAGAATTTTAATACAGCTATTCTTACAGTAGATTTGAAAAGAGGAAAAAATATAAAGTTTAAACTTACAGGAGTTTCTGTAAAAAATATTCGTTCAGGTAGACGCGGTCGCTCAGGTGCAAGGAATCGTGTTGTCATTCTTGGGATGAACAAAGCCGACCTTATTGGTGAATAGTGAATAGGATCAGACCTATGTAACTCACTGATAAATAGGTGAATAGTGTGTATTGATTAATATTAATTGAGAAATGTTAGGTGCTTCTCCTACTTCCAGAAAGCTAATCTAACTTGGAAGCACAGGTTGATAATGTGAATTATTTTTTCAGGTCACCGAATTTGGGATAAAGGATGATAAGATTGTCTCTTTCGGGCCAGGTTTCTATCCTTTCCATCTTTAGCTTGGACGCTTTGACCGCTTCCAAAATGACCTCTGTCTTGGATTTCGAATCAACAATTTATTCTCCTTTTGAGAGGTTTAATTGATTTTATAAAATCGATTATTCTTATATATATACGACTGTTGTCGTTTATGTGTTTAGTAGGGGTCGCATCTTAATATTTAACATTTCACAATTCGAGATGTATCAAAAGAAGATTAGAGATGTTTTAATGACGATTAAGTGAGTTTTTTTACTTGTTTTGCGATCTTTTTTCTGATCTTTTTGTAGGAGGGTGGTGGTCCTGTGCGGACCTGTTTGTCATTGATGAATAGTCCGTCATGGCGGCCCCATTCAAGAAATACTGTCCGATCGGATGTGTCGACTCCACGGAATTCCACGTTATCTTTAAATTCTGCTGCGGCACGTTCGGCTCTTTCGTAAACCATCCCTTGAGCCGTACAGCTTCCGTTAATAAAGGAAGTGACAATAACTTTGCCCGGCTCGCCCATAGGTTTCTTTTTGGGTTTTGCCCATCGAGGTGGGGTGGCATCGTCTGCATAAGGTTTCCAGAGAAGAACCGTACCTTTGAGGTTCTCCACTTTTTTATAGCCTTGTTTTTTATACCAGGACGCCCGCATCCAGAACGGCATGGACACACCCCATGCGACCAGTCCCTTGGCGCCCCGTTTTTGGACATCTTCTTCTGCGGCCTTAAGCAGGGCTTTGCCCATACCCTTCTTCTGGAAGTTGCCTCTTCCTTTTTTGTAACCATGCACCCAGATACAGGAAATAAAATAGAGATCCCGCCCCTCGGCAGGGGAGTATTCGATAGGGATGTACTGTATCATCCCTCCGATATTGTCCTGGTTGTCCTTTGCCAGTTTTACACCAAGCCCCTTGTCCTTCATCTTTTCGTACCAGCACGCCTTATGGTCGCCGGCTTCCTTGATTTCGTCGGACCAATCTTCCAAGCATTCGAAATAGAGCTGTTTGTATTCCTCGGTAAGGTCAATAATTTTCATGGCTACCTCCTTTTTACAATAATATCATAGTGATTTGATCTTTCATAAAAAAAGTGGGTTTATTTATTTTATTGTGAGAAAAACGAGAGGCAGATTGAGTCTATAGTTATGAGGCAAGAATCGCTTGACGGACAGAATTTATACATGTACAGTAAACCTGTACAGATAGGAGGATGTTATGGCGATTCAAACGACTTATACAAGTGCCCGGGCAAATCTTGCGAAATTACTGGACCGGGTCACTCAGGACCAGGAAACTGTCATCATTGAACGTCGGGGAGCTGAAAAAGTGGCCATGATTTCAGCTTCAGAACTATCGAGTTTAATCGAGACGGCTTATTTGCTGCGATCGCCAAAAAATGCTCAACGTCTGCTCTCTGCTCTGATGCGGGCTCTAGAGAAAAAGACGCCTGCGATGAGTATGACTGAACTCCGCAAAGAGGTTGGACTTGATTGAGAGGAAGAGAGAAGTTGTTTTTCAAAATGAGTTTTTAGAAGATCTGAAATATTGGGTAAAAACTGATAGAAAGATGGCTCTGCGAGTTTTGACCCTTGTTGAATCTATCATGAGAGATCCGTTTAAAGGGATTGGGAAACCTGAGCCCCTAAAGTATCTTGCCCCAGGAGTTTGGTCACGGCGGTTGACAGCTGTAGATAGGATTGTATATCTAGTTGGGGACAAGCGGATTGATTTTCTTCAAGCCCGTTATCATTATTAGGATGTTAAATTCTCCATCCCACATCTCGGGCAGCACTTAATTCCTTTTTATTTCTTGCTTTTTAACATGATGTCATCGAAATAGCCTGTGTCATCATAGGAGCCTATACCAACAAGGCCGTGGCCCAGGACCGAGCTTAAGGCTGTCACAATCGGTGTGTCCATATCATCAAGAAAAGCCAACATGCTACCGGTTTCTGCATCATAAGTGACTTTGAAAGTGTGCCATTCCTTATCTGTCAGGCGGAAAATAGACAAACCTGCCGGTTCGACGTTGATTTTGAAGCGGTCGGCACCGTTGACAAGGCCGATGATGTTGTGCCTTTCATCGCTGCTGGCCGAAAAGTGGATATAGTAGAAATGGGTAGGATCCTGGTAGTGGAAAAAGATACAGAGATCGCGGTTAGGATTATCGGTTTCGGCCATACATTTTAACCGGCCCGAAAATTCGAAGGATGTTACGTCGTGTTCTGCAATGACGGACCAGGATTTTGGGGCAGCGACCTCACCTCTTTCACCTGGCGCAGTCAGTGCGTAGACTTTGGAGCCATCAAGATTGACAACTTCCCAGCTGTCGGGGCAGTTAGGCTGCCAGCTTTCGGTTTTTCCGTCTTCGAAATTGTAGCTTGCAAGCAGTGGGAGCTCATTTGTTTCTTTTTTCCCGCAGGCCATAACATAGAGGAGAAGGATTGTGATGAATATAATATTTTTCTTCATGCCGGTATTCCATCCGTATAACTTGGATTCATCCAGAAGAGGCTTTTGCCTTGAAAGAAGGGCCTTAGGGCTGCTGTCATCTTCTGCATTTCTGCAGGACTCATCTTCTGGAAGTTTTTGGCAAGATCGATATTTTTCTTAAGGACATCGAGGCTGTCAGTGCCTACAGCAGCCGCACTCACGTGCTCGAGGGAGAGGGCATAGCGGATGAGCTCTTCGGGAGATACACCTTCAACAGTTTCCCTTGGGCGGATGACTTTCATGACCAGGACACCCATCTTCTTTTCAGCCGCAGCAGGAATAGCATGTTTTTCGAAATCTCCTTTGCGCTCGGCATAGTGATTGAGGGCAATGAGCATGGTGTCAAAGTCATGGCGGTTCTGCATTTCCGTCATGGCCTGGGCATCGAGGTGACCGGTAAAACCGATAAAGCTGGCGATTTTTTCGTCTTTGGCTTTCTGGAGGACTTTGAGCACGCCATTTTCGGCGCAGATGGCGTCAACGTCTTCAAGGGAACGGATGAGATGGATCTGGAGGATATCGAGGTGGTCGGTCTGGAGGCGGTTGAGGCTTTCTTCGAGCTGGCGCATGCCTCCGTCATAGGTTCTCTCACCGATCTTTGTGGAGAGAAAGACTTCGTTTCTGCGGTCTTTGAGAACCAATCCCAGGTGCTCCTCGCTGACCACGTTGTTGTAGACGTAGTCGTGTGCTGTATCCCAGTAGTAGAAGCCGTTGTTTAGGGCGTAGGTGAGGATTTCTGTGCTTTGTTCCGGATCGGTGACGGTGCAGAAACGGCTTCCGCTACCCATAACGATGGGGGGGATTTGGACGCCAGTTTTTCCCAGGACACGTGTGGGCAGGCCCTTTGGGTCAAAAGGATTTGTTTTTTTAGATGAGAAGATCCCTTTGCAGGAAAAGGTGCCCACGGCGGCTGTGGCGGTCAGACATGTCTTTAAAAAATCGCGGCGGTTGATAGAGTTTTTTCCCATGGTGTATCCCTCCGGGAATTTTATATCAGAAAAAACACAGCATGGCCACTTTTTCATGTTGACTCCAGGCTGAGAGAGAGTGTATTAGTAGGGGGAGATGGGGAGTTAAAATGAAAAGAATGAAATTATGGTTTCCTCTTTTTACAAGTATTTTCCTTTTATCATATTCGGCATTAGGACAAGAGGGAAAAAATATGCTAAGCAGGAGATTTGTGCCGGAGAAACTTACAGAGATTCTTATCTCCGCTGAGAATTGGCATCCTTTCCCAAGGGTGTCGGAAAGAGAAGGATGGGAAAGTCTGCCTGAAAAAGTGCGGACAGCCCATATTCGGCAGGCGGAGAGAAATCTGGACGGCGACTGGGTGACACCCAAAGCTTCTGTTTTCTTAGAATATGTCAGAAACGGCAACAGGAGCAATTTCCAGGGAGTGTCATTTGGCCGGCGGGCACAGCTGGCTGAGCTTGTTCTTGGGGAGTGCATGGAGGGAAAGGGCCGCTTTCTGGATGATGTTCTCAATGGAGTATGGACAATTTGCGAGGAGACCTACTGGGGAGTACCGGCCCATGTGGGGGCTCAGGAAAGGGGCCGCGGGCTGCCGGATGTCAAAGAGCCTACCGTCGATCTTTTTGCGGCTGAGACAGGGATGCTTTTAGCCTGGACGTATTATCTGTTGGGGGATGGGCTGGATGAAATTTCCCCATTAGTTGGGGAACGGATCGTTTATGAGGTCAGGCGCAGGATTATCGATGTCAATCTGGAACGGGACGATTTCTGGTGGATGGGTTTTAACGGGCGGGCGGTCAATAACTGGAATCCGTGGATCTGCTCCAATTGGCTGGCCGCGGTATTGATTCTGGAGGAGGATCAAGAAAAGAGAGTGCAGTCTGTGTTTAAGATTTTGCGCTGTCTGGATAACTTCTTAAATCCCTATCCGAGAGATGGGGGATGCGATGAAGGGCCCGGGTATTGGGACCGGGCCGGGGGATCTCTCTTTGACTGCCTGGAACTTCTGGCGAGTGCGTCGGGAGGAATTATCGATGTTTTTAATGAGCCTTTGATAGAGGAGATCGGGAAGTACATTTACCGGGTTTATATCAGCGATAGCTACTTTATCAATTTTGCCGATGCGGCGGCCAAATTGAATGCCAATGCGAATGTGATCTATCGTTATGGGAAGAGCATCACGGATGAAACGATGGCTGGTTTTGGGGCTTTTCTGGCGGAACAGCAGGGATTGGGTGAGGATGATGTTAGGGGAAGTTTTGGCTGGCTGGGTCGGGTACTGCCCGCTCTTTTTGGTCTTAAGGAACTGTTGGCGGCTGAGGCTGTGGAGCCATTGGAGCGGGATTTCTGGTTTGGGGAGCTTGAGGTTATGGGGGCCAGATCTTTTAGGGGCTCGAATGATGGATTTTATGTGGCCGCCAAAGGTGGTCATAATGCGGAAAGCCACAATCACAATGATATCGGTAATTTTATCGTCTATGCGGACGGTCTTCCGGTCATTATCGATGTGGGCGTAGAGACTTACACGGCCAAGACTTTCAGCGGGACGCGGTATGAGATTTGGACCATGCAGTCGGCCTTTCATAATCTACCGACCATAAATGAGGTCATGCAGAAAGAGGGGAGAAATTTTAAAGCCGGCGATGTCCGCTATGAGGAAGATAACAAGAAAGTGTCTTTCAGTCTGGATATATCTTCAGCTTATCCCGAGGAAGCGGGGATTAATTCATGGAAGCGTACAATCACACTCAACAGAGGAAAAGATGTTGTTATCCTTGATGAGTATCAATTGGAGGAGGCCCGAGAGAATCTTCAGATGTCCATGATGAGCTGGTGTGAGCCCGAACTGGTGGAAGAGGGGAAAATCCGTCTGGAATTTCCCGAAGAGGCCAACAGTTCAAAATCCCGTTATATTTTTTATGATAAAAAGAAGTTTAAAGTGGATATCGAAACCATTGCTCTTAAGGATTCCAGACTCCGCTCTTCCTGGGGTCCCCGTCTGTTCCGCATTGTCCTCACCGCCAAAGAAAAGCTTTTAAAGGACAAATTCTCCCTACGAATCAAATAAATATTTATACTCCTAATTTACATTGAGCTTGGTATGGAAATTTCGGTAACAGGATTTGCACTGCAATTTTGTGGATTACTGAATTTAACAATAAATTTTAGAGGCAACCATTTTCCTGGAATTAGGTCTTAATTTTAGTGAAGTATTTTTTTCCAGAAGTTCATTATTTTAGAGGAAATCTTTATGCTTAAAAGCTACCTAAAAACCACATTACGAAGCATTAAAAAACACATCGGATATTCGCTCATCAACATCATGGGATTGGCCATTGGGATGGCCTGCTGTATCCTGATCCTGTTCTTTGTCTTCGATGAGCTGAGTTATGATAAATTCCATGAGAACCACGACCGCATTTACAGGGTCACCAGACAATGGTTCAATGAGGATGGGGTAGTCAGTCTCCACCTTGGACAGGTTGCACCTCCTATCGGGCCTTTGCTTGAGAATGATTTCCCGGAGATAGTCCATGCGGTGCGGATAATCGGGTCAGGAGGGCTTCTTGTAGGTCGTAATGACAATTTTTTCCTGGAACCACGTTTTGTTTTTGCAGAGGAAGATTTTTTTAATGTCTTTTCCTATGAAATGATAGCTGGAGATCCCGCAACGGCTCTCCGAGACCCAATGATAGTCGTTATCACCCAGGAAATGGCTCAAAAATATTTCGGATCAGAAAATCCATTGGGACAATCGATCACTGTCAAATCCGACCCAATAAAAGTGGACATGACGGTGAGTGGGGTTATTAAGACCATGCCGCATAATTCCCATTTTCATGCCGATATTTTAGGTTCATTTAAGACTTACGAAGCCATGGTCGGGGAAGCAGAAATGAGGAACTGGGGCAGAAACAACTACAACACCTATCTTCTTCTTGAAGAAAATTATGACATATCCCAGTTGAAAAACCAGCTGGATCCCTTTATTGACAGGCATATGTCACAGGGTATGAGCGAACGAACCAAACTTTTTCTCCAAAAATTGACGGATATTCATCTTTATTCCCATCTTGACTCTGAGATTGAAGCTAACAGCGATATCACCTATGTCTATATTTTTTCTATCATAGCCGTTTTTGTCCTTTTGATAGCCTGTATCAATTTCATGAATCTGGCCACGGCCCGCTCTGCCGGGCGTGCGAAGGAAGTGGGGCTTCGCAAAGTTGTAGGGGCTCAAAGGTCGCAGTTAATCAGGCAGTTTTTGGGCGAATCCACCATAACAGCCGTCATTTCCTTGCTCATCGCTATTGTTATGGTGATTCTGATTCTCCCTAAATTCAATCAATTTGTGGGAAGAAGCCTCTCCTTCAACCTCGGGTCTAATCTCGTGCTGGTTTTTTTGTTGTTCCTTTTTGCCATATCTGTCGGCATCCTTTCTGGAATTTATCCCGCTCTTTTTCTCTCCGCATTTAAACCCGTTCGTGTTTTGAAAGGAAAACTGGATATTGGGAAAAAGGGATTTTCATTTCGGACCGTACTGGTTGTATTCCAGTTCACAATTTCAATTGTTTTGATCATCTGTGTCAGTGTTGTCTCCAGCCAGTTGAGTTACATGCAGACCAGAAACCTTGGTTTTGAAAAGGAGCATGTGGTCGTTCTCCCCAGCAGCCCTGCAATTGTCAAAAATCTCGATTCTTTTAAGTCCCGTCTCCTTCTCAATCCCAGTATTCTGAGCATTTCGGCTGCAAAAAGAGTGCCTTCGGGGCGTTTGCTCGATTCGTCCGGAGCGAGTGTTTTGAGCGGCGAGACCAGCCAGCCCATCACATTCCGTATCGCACAGTTGAGGGTGGACCATGATTATATACCGACATTCAAAATGGAGATGGCGGCCGGCAGAAATTTCTCTAGAGAAATACGAACAGATTCCAGCCAGGCCTTTATCCTTAACGAAACAGCCATCCGGAAGATTGGCTGGAAAACCCCTGAAGAGGCCATCGATCAAGGTTTCGGATACGGAAGCCGCAAGGGACAGATTGTTGGTGTGGTCAAGGATTTTCATTTTGAATCACTCCATCAGGAGATTTCTCCTATCGTGATGCTGTTATCATCCACCAGCCTCACTCAAATCTCTATTCGAATCAATTCTTTGAACATACCCCAAACTATGGCCTTTCTACAGGATATTTGGTCTGAGATGCGCCCTGAATATCCCTTTTCTTACTATTTTATCGATGAAAATTTTGACCAGCTCTACAGGTCTGAAGAGA
>CAZEWV010000056.1:0-11201 GCA_964516025.1 uncultured Eubacteriales bacterium | reverse complement strand
GGCTCATGCGTTTTCTCACACTTTTCAGGTATGGAAAGAGAAAAAAACCGATAAGCGTATCTTCCAGAATGGAATAATATTCCCTCACAGTTGATAGCGCCACTTGACAATCACGGGATACAGACGAAAAGTTGATTTGTTCAGAATACTGAGCCGCGGCAATATCCAAAAAATTTTGAAAGCCTTGCAGATTGCGCACCAGGGCTTCCGCCTTGATTTCTTCTCTGAGATAGGTAATGACATAGGCTCTCAGGAGATCCTGGGCTTCCTTTGTTTCCTTCTGTATGAGGGTGCTGTAAATTTTTGGGAGAGAACCGTAAGAGAGAACCAGTTCAAGGTTAAAATCGCCGGATAATTCGTCATAAGATAAAGGGTGCATTGTGCGATATAAAGCCCTTCCTCCGAGGAGGTTTGAAGCGCCGTGGCGTAATTTGCGGGCAGAAGAACCGCACAGGATAAATTGAATATGCGGTTTTTGTTCCATGAGGGAGTGTACGATATCCAGAAGTTTAGGGACGCGCTGGACCTCATCAATAAGTATTCTATCCTCGCCGCCAGGATCAAGATCGTCTATTTGCTGTCTTAGAAGATTTGGGTTTTTATTGTAGGACAGCTGAAGTTCCGGATCGAGAAGGTCAATAATTAAATGAGGATTTTCCTGGCGAAGCAGGGTGCTTTTACCCACCTGCCTCGGCCCAAAAAGAAAAAAGCTGGTTTTTGGCAATCGGTTTTTCAGTATCCTTTCATACATAATCGTTAATATACCGTGTAAATTAACAACATGTCAATGAAAATGTAGGGTGCTGTTGATTAAAGACGATTTCGATTCGTTGTACAAAATTTATTTCAGCTCTTGGATCTTGAGGTTGCGGAAATATATGGGGGCACCCGCATGTTTCCCTTGAAAACCGATGTGGCCGTGAGTAGGCAGTTCAGCCAAGGGTTTACTCAGCCAGGATGGGATCTCACTGCCATCCGGGTTTGTTTTGGCGGATGTCCAAAGATTCATATCCAGCTCTGTAACCTGCTCTCCGTTTAGCATCACATAGATATTTTGATCGATACAGGTGATGGTAAAGCGGTTCCATTCGCCGGGTTTTTTGACCATACTCTTTTTAGGGGCAAGGTGACCAAAGGCGGCTCCGCAGTGCCAGGTCTTGGGTGACTTGGCCCACTTTTCGTGATAATCGTCTGCGATTTGAATCTCGACTGAATTTGGGATCCAGTTATTGATATCAGAGACATAAACGATAACACCGCTGTTTGTCCCTGAAGCAGTCTTAAATTCCAGATCGATGATAAAGTTGTCGTAGTCTTTCTGACTCCAAATCGCTTGATCTTCACTTGCCGTGAGGATGCCGTCGGTAAAAGTCCAGATCCCCTCAGGATATATGGCATTGGATAGATCCGCATCAAACAAATCCTGCCAGGAACCGACATCGGGATGACTTGTCGGAGGAACGAATTTATCCTGCGCAACTCCTGTCATCCACAAACACATACAGCTTACGGCCAAACAAATCAAAATCTTTTTTTTAAACATTTTTATCTCCCCTAAATCTCTGCATAAGGATATATACAACTGGGTCGAGAGTCAATAAATCCATTTGACTTGATGGAGAGAAAAAAGAACTGCAGGATCTGTTCATTGGCAAAGTGAAGGTCATGGTTGTAGAGAGAAAAGAGATTCAGAATTGGCTTAAACTGGAAAGTATATGAAAAGTTCGCTTCCGGGGCTGTCCCCAATTAATTGAATCGAAGCCTGGCCTGACAAACATGCACTATTTTATTCCCAATTGTTTTCTTATTAAGATGCAGAGAGAATTCCTGATTTCATTGTGTCTGGGAATTGGGGCTTTTTTTCCGTTTTCAGGATTTAAATAGATATCATGCTTTTTACCATGTCTGATTAGAACACAATCCAGTCGGGATAATTCCCTTATAAAGGCTTCTCTTTTCAAAGTTCGACTTGAATTTCTTTTTTTTCGCTTCCAACTATATCGGGAATGGCTTCATTTTCTTCATCAACCATCAGATTGTATGCGTCGTGGATGTTGGCTTTTAATTCTTCAATGTTTTTGCCCTGGCTGAAAACTCCTGGAACTTCTTTAAGTCTTCCGACATACCATTTGTCATCGATCCAATATTCTAATGTGAAGAATTTTCCCATTTTGAGGCCTTTAGATATTTCAATCATACTGCTTTTCCTCCTGTTCTACAAGATAGACGCTTAGAGATGTCGGAATGTCTCAATTCAGTGTAAATTGGGGACAGTCCCCATTTAATTGGAGTGATTCTTTAAGGAGCCAAATTAGTGTCTTAAAGAAATATTGAGAAATATTATTAGGCGTTTTCGTCTTTATTTAGAAAGCATAATATAGATGTTATTCTGTAAAGACGAATTCAGAGCCGAAATGAAAAAATCCGATTTTATACTTGAAAAAAGCTCCTTGTTTAGCTATTCTTACTAGTAAGAATAAAACAAGGAGTCAGAAATGGAAGGATTAGCAACAACCAAAATGTCCTCAAAGGGTCAAGTGGTTATTCCTGAAGAGATTCGTAAACGGCTTGGTTTGAAGGCCGGTTCTCAGTTTATTGTTGTGGGAGATAAAGATACTGTGATTCTCAAGGCTATTTCTCCACCTTCTATGAAAGAATTCAATGAACTTGTTAAAGAAGCTCGGAGACAAGCGAAATTAGTTGGATTGAAACGATCTGACATTACAGTAGCCATAGCAAAAGCCCGAGGACGTGAATGAGGGTTGTTGATCGTTGAAGCAAATTTTGTAATAGCCCTGGATTTACCTGAACCAGTTTGTGCAGACTCCGATGACGATAAATTCTTGGAATGTGCGCTTGCTGGTAAAGCAAAAATACTGGTTAGTGGAGATAAACATCTATTAGGTGTTTCTGGTTACCGCAGTCTTGAAATCGTAATACCAAGACAGTTTGTTGATGAGTTCTTTAAATAGGACTGAGGATTTGGGGACAGTCCCTATTAAACTTCATCGAAGCCTGGCCTTCCTGGTTTGTTTAACTGCGGAACTGATTCTAGCCAAGTCTGTTTATAGTTTTCTTTTTTATTCTCCCCCTGGATTTTAGCAGAAGAATTTCAATTGAACGTGTTGTCCAATCGAGCCGGAAGTAATATCTATAATCTCCAATTCTTCCCCTGAAGATATTCATTTTCCCTTCAATTTTTTTAATGTCCTTTGAAAAAGGATTATCCTGTAGAGCTTCGAATCTTTCGATTATTTTATTCTGTAACTCAGGTTTTAATGCTTTTATGTTTTTTCGCGCTGTATTCGAGATCTTTGTTATCCGCCACTTTTCCTGTTCTGAGGTCACGTTTGAGCTCCTTTAAAGAAACGTATTCGCCTCTCTCTATTTCTCTAATTCCGGTTTTTATATCTTCCCATTCTTCGGCACTTGTTTTTGCGCTTTCGAGCTCTTCTTTTATGAGATTGTGAATGAACTCTCTGATTTTTCCGGTTTTGCTGTAACCCTTTTCCTTGCAAATTGTGTCAAATGCAAAATATTCCTCTGCTGAAAGGCGAAGACTGATATTTTTTATTTCTTTCATTTTGGCCTCCGGTGATAATGTATGTGAACTGCAGTAAATAGCATTGATATACATTTAAATTAACGTATTTTTTTTAGAATGTCAATTTTAACAATTTCTTCCCCGGAGCTGCCATAGCACTTGAATAAGACGCTGCTTCCTTATATTTTTTCTCAGCTTTGAGATTGGTTAAGAAATTCTTGCACAAGAGGGGAGAGGATTTCCTGAACCGTTACATGCCTAAAAAGTTGATATCGGGTACTATTATTTCAGCTCTTGGATCTTGAGGTTGCGGAAATTTATTGGGGTACCCGCATGTTTCTCTTGAAAACCGATGCGGCCGTGATTCAATAAATCCATTAAAACTTGATGGAGAGTCGGGGATAGATGTAAAATGGAGAAACTCAGGCTGCTAAAGGAGACTACATGTCGAATATATTTAGAGACTTTCTTTATGATGTTAAGCCTATAAAATTTAAAGAACCACTGGCGGAAATGCTTGGGGCCCTTAAGGAAAATGAAGCCGTTCTGGAATATACTTTTATCGAAGCCGTAAAAATGGCCGGCCACGCCTGCCCCACTGTCACCGGTGCCTATATGTGCTGTCAGGAAGCACTCGATTTCCTCTATCCGGATGAGATTCCCATAAGGGGAAACATCGCTATCACAATTTATGGAGAGCCGGATGAGGGTGTTTACGGGGTGATAGGTCAGGTGTTCAGCTTTATGACAGGAGCGGCTCCTGAATCCGGGTTCAAAGGCCTTGCCCATAAATTCAAGCGCAAAGACTTGCTTCAATTCAGCTCCGATAAGTTCGATTCTGAGGCCATGTGTTTTGAGTTTAAGCGTTTAGACAACCAAGCCCGTGTTCTGGTTAAATTCTATCCCCAGAAAGTTCCCTATCCTGCTGAGAAAACCATAAAGCTTAACGGACTCATGAAGAATGTTCTCTGGGATACGGCAGATGATGCAGAGAAAAAAGAACTGCAGGATCTGTTTATAGGCAAAGTGAAGGTCATGGTTGTAGAGAGAAAAGAAATTCAGAATTGGCTTAAGCTGGAAAGAATATAGGAGGGGGAGTCGTTAAAGATATCACTCGTTTTAAAACTGACTTGACAGCAGCTAGATAGCTCAATATAATGAGTATAAACTCAAAATAATGAGCGATATTAAGTACCAAGACTTATTTTTATCGACCAACAGCCTAAAGGCTCTCAGCCTGCTGGCGAAATATTCTGACCAGGAATTCTATGAGCGCGAGACTGCACGCAGGCTGGGCATCAGCTATGGATCGGCCAATAAGGTTCTCAATGACCTATATTCCGAGCAGTACTTGAGCAGACACAAGAAAGGAAACATGTATTTTTACAGATTCAATATTGCTGATCCCGTTTTCAGCTATTTTAAAATTCTCGCCAATATCGTTTTTCTGCGCCCGTTGATTAAGCAGTTAAAACAAGCATCTACGAGAATTGTTCTTTTTGGCAGTTGTGCGAGAGCTGCGGATCATTCAAAAAGCGATATCGATCTTTTTATTGTTTCAGACGATAAGACTAAGGTTCTGGATATCATCAGAAAATACAGATTCAATAAGGGATTTGAGGGATTGATCATTGAGCCTGCAGTTTTTTCTCCTACGGAACTTTTGAAGAGTGAGAAAACGGACAAGGAATTTCTGTCTTTAGTGAGTGAGGGCATCGTTTTATGGGACCGCCTCGCTCATGAAGACAGCTTTTTAAGTATCTCCATACGGCCATGGGATTTAGAGAGGACGCGGATTACAGAACGCAGTTTTCCGAGGAAAGTGCAAGACTCATTGTCAGGAGAGCTGAAGAGTTTTTGAAAAAGGGGCGAAAAATCTTGGAGGGAAGCGGGAAAAATTAATTGGGATAGTCCCCAATTAACTCAATTCGTGACAAATTCGTAAAAAAAATAGACACATATTTACCTGATCTTCAAACCAAAACGTCCTTTTTCCCCATAAAGCACTCTTTGGCATGATGTTTGCACTCATATTTGCCAAAAGAGGATTAATGACATGAACCGCATCCGGGAGATGAAAAAAATTCTGATCCTCATTGCTTTATTTGGCTTTACAGGAAGTCTGTCTTTACATGCTATTCAAACCAATACAGGTATCAAAGGAGGGATGAGTGTTTCCGGTTTGTTCTCCAAGACTGGCGATTTCCGGCATGCCTTCGGTTATGAAATTGATTGGCTTTCCATGGGCAATTTGTTTGGGGGGCAAATTGGATTGTTTCGCACCATCCACATAACGAAAAATTTTAAACTCCAGCCCGAACTCTTCTATGTCAACTGGGGTGGAAATGGCAGCGAAACATTCGTTTTCGAAAAACTGCTTTATAAAGTGTCGGTAAATTATATTCAAGTGCCTTTGCTTCTGAAGATTAATCTCCTTCCCAAAAAGAAAATCCATCCCGTTTTGCTGCTGGGTCCTTATCTGGCTGTAAAAATCGGGGCAAAAAAGCGCACTGAAATATGGGGAGAAAAAAATGTGACAGATCTCAATAATGTTAAGTCCACAGATTATGGGTTGACGTCCGGACTTGGATTCGAACTGAATTTGAAATCAGGGCTGTTCCTCTTTGAAATCCGTTCAAATCTGGGTTTAAAAAACATCATGACTGTTCCTGAAGGTACTATCAGGCTCTATGATGAGAAGGATTCCATTAAAAACTTTTCCTTCGCCATTATGACAGGTTATTCATTTAAATGATGAGCGAGAGGGCAGTACAATGAAAAATATCGGAAAATGTCTTTTATTTGCACTTGTGTTTTTTTTAGGCATATTTTCATGCGCTTTAAATGAAATGACAGCTCAAGATTTTGACAGCAAAATCTTGAAAGAAATGACCGCACACAATCTTCCCTCAATCACGGCCTGTATCATAAAAGATGAAGAGATTGTTTGGGAGAACGCCTATGGTCTTTCAAATATCGAGAAAAATGAAGAGGCCACAACCGGAACGATTTATTTGCTGGCCTCTGTTTCTAAGCTGGTCGTTGTCACGGCAGTGATGCAGCTGGTCGAGCGTGGCCTGATGGATATAGATCAGGATATCAATCTCTATCTGCCATTTGAACTGCGAAATCCCAATTACCCGGATCAAAAAATCACGATTCGGATGCTTCTCACGCACTCTTCCGGTTTAACCGGACCGCAAACGGATGACGAACTTCAGGGATTTTATGACTGGCATCCCCCTGACTCGCAGCCAGGATTAAATGAAACCATATACGATTATTTAGTTCCCGGTGGGCAGTATTATGTTCCTCGAGTGTGGACAAATGCAGTTCCCGGTCAAAGGGAGTTGTATTCCAATTTAGGAGTGACACTCCTTGGATATATCGTCGAATTTGTCAGCGGTGAACAGTTCCACTCATACTGCAGGAATTATATCTTTTTGCCGCTCGAAATGTCCGATACCAGCTTTCGGATGAGTGACCTGGATGAGACAAAAGTCGCTATACGTTATGGGGAGCATCTCAATCCCTTTATCCACTACAGCCGGAGAGATTTCCCGGGAGGACAGCTGAAGAGCTCTATCCGGGATTTTTCTCATTTCCTCATGGCCTACATCACAGGAGGGCAGTACAAAGGCAAAAGAATACTAGAGGAAAGCACCATTGAGGATATGCTTGAAATTCACAATCCGGCCAGTGGACTCTGCCTGATTTGGAACTGCACCGTCGGCAGCTGGTTTGGTCATTCAGGGGGAGTGAACGGTGCGAGCACGTATGTCGAGTTTCAAAAGGAAGACGGTGTAGGGCTCATTGTATTTGCCAACGTCTACCTGGGAAAGGGAAATCCGCTTTTTCCGCCTCGGGGAAAAATCTATGGGCTTCTGCGGAAAAAGGCCAATGAGTTTCGCCAGTCTGAATCCGGCAGTAATGGATTCCTAGGGATAAACTTCAATACCTCCCGTCGTCGTCGTGTGAAAAGATAAGAAATTGGGGACAGTCCCCAATAAGTTGAGGCCTGGCTTTCATAACGTGAATTATTTTGATCTAATCTTTAAGCAATTTAAAATATTCTTCCCTACTTATTTGAGCTGTTCTTAAGTTAGATTTGATTATATCTACATCCACTCTGTCATATTTTGGAATGACTATTGGTCTTGCCACACCAGGCTTATTCATGACAATATGGCTCCCTTTGGTCCTTTTGATAGAGAAACCTGCTTTCTTAAATACGCGCAGGAGTATGCGATAAGACTGAGGAGTTATCCGCTTTCCTTTAATACTTTATCCAGGGTTCCTCGCTCGAAACAATTCAAAAGAAAAAGCTGTAAAGCCTCTCTCAAGTTCTCAGTAGCTTTCTCCTTTGTCTCTCCTTGTGACCATACATCTAAAACAGGGCAAGATGAAACAAAGTAGTTCGCTTTCTTCTTGATTGAAAATGGAAGGGAGACTTCGAATGTAACCGGAGTTTTCATTTTTTTAGGCATGAACAAACATTATTTTTATAGCCGTTTCCACTCAGTTTGTCAATTTGATGATTGAATGAATGCCTTGATTTCCTCCTTTTATTTGAGTGATATATAATAAATAGACGCAAAACATTAAACGAGTTTCTCAGTCAATGTTAAGAAATTGTTACAAAATTGGGGACTGTCCCCAATTTTTTTTTACTGCCTCCGAAGCGACTTGACAGGTTCTGCCAGAGCCGCCTTGATGGATTGAGCGCTGACTGACAGTATCGCGATGACAAAGGCCAGCACGGATGCCAAAACGAAAGTCCCGATCCCGAGCTCGACCCGGTGGGCGAATCCCCCAAGCCAGCTCCGCATGATCAGATAGGCAGCCGGCCAGGCAATGATATTTGCGATAAGAACCAATTTAGCAAATTCCTTGGAAAGTATAACGACGATTCCGGTCACTTTGGCGCCCAGGACTTTGCGAATGCTGTTCCCTAGTTATGGAATAAATTTCAGTTTTTTAGATATTTTAAAAGTGTCTTTTCTAAATTCTCACCGCGCAGATCGGACTCTATGGCGATAATTTTCCCATCTCTGTCTACAAGGATGGGCTTTGGGATACCGGTGACTTCAAAGAGGACGGCGGCCTCGCTGTCAAACTCTCCCTCGGAGAAAGAATTTAACCAGGGCATGGGCCATTTTTTCTGCTGAAAGGATTTTGTTTCATCGAGAGAAGGATCAATGGATATGCTCAGGATCTCAAAGCCAGCTTCTTTGAATTTTTCATAAGTTTTGTGCAGATTTTCCATTTCAGCCACACAGGGGCCGCACCATGTGGCCCAGAGATCGATTAGATAGAGCTTTCCTATCAAACTGTCTTTAGTATAAATTTCATTCGAGCTGCGAAACGAGGGGAAGGTGAAAGCCGGGATTTCCTTGCCCACAACAATAGAGCGTTCCAGGGCGTATTCTCTCTTTGCATTTTTGGCCTGCCAGGTATCCGGGAACTGGCTCACCAGGCGGCCGTAATAGTCTTTAAACTCCGTTTGACGGTTGTCTTTAAGAGCTTGTTGAACCAGCACACTGAGCAGAGAAGCTTTGACATCAGGATTCGAATGGCCTTCAAGCACAGCTTCAAAATAGGCTGTGTTGCTCCAGGTCCCTCCTGCATGTTTTGCTGCATTAAGGAAAGCTTCAGGCTCGACAATGCTCCAGAATGGAGAGGAGGCTGGAATGGCATTTATGCCTTTTTGTGCAAATTCAGGATCAAGCTCGGCCTTATCTTTTTCCAGCTGGAAGTAGGCAAGAAACAGCATTGCCTTTTTTTCCGTGTTTTTTTCAGATTCAATTTGGGATTTAAGATCTGCCAGGTCCTTTGACCAATCAAAGGAAAATTCACTGTAGCTGGCGCCGCTTTGGATGTAGTTACCGAGAACGTCATTGTATTTTATCTTTCGTGCTTGGATGGACTCGAATATTTTGGAATAGCCGGCAATTTCCGGATTTTTGAAAACAACTGATGTTTTAATCCCGGGATCCGGCATGTCTTTTGGATTATAGGTGATGTTGATTGGCCCGCCATCTTCGATAAAAGTCCTCGCGATGTATCCACCAGTTACATAGGTATCGCTCTTTTGGTATACATACTCATCCCCGGATCCTGCAATAATTGTTCCTTTTGCGATGCCTGAAAGCTGGAAATCAAGGTTTCCTGATTCGATTTGGACACGGGTAGAAAAACGCCCGTCCGGCAATTCTTCAAAGGGAACTTTGGACTGAGCGGAATAATCATTAAAATTCCCTAGAACTCCCATGTATTCTGAATGGTCATAGTAGTCGTAGGTCCCTAAGCGTACCTCTACATCAATTTTTCTGTACTCTTTGAGATTGATCAGTGTGTTGTAAGCCTTGTGGTGAACTCCGGAAAAAATGAGAATAAAAGGCCGGTTCAAATCGACAGTAAGTTCAAAGCTTCCGCTTTCCGATGCCTCCACAGTTTGGATCGGTTTTGGAAATAAACCTCTTGTCAGAGCGGCAATATGTACGTGGGCTTTTTTCATGGGTGTTCCATCATGGCCTAGAAGGCTACCTGAGATTGTCGTATGCTTGAGGTCGCTGGAACAGGACATAAAAAGTGACAGGCACAAAATCACGGCACAAATATTCTTCATGGGTTTTTTCTCCTTCATTACTATAATGTATACTCATTTTTAAGATAAAGGTTTCTTTTTATCTTTGGATGATTATGATGTTGTTTTTTTCATCCGGCTGATATAGTTTATCCCAAGTACATCTCAAGGAGGAATTTATGTTTATCAAAACCATTCGCAATCTTTCGAACAAATCCTTAGTTTGCTTTTTCATTTTGGTTGGAATCTTTCTGGCTTCGGCCTGTAATTCAGGGGGCGTCCAGGATTCCGAAGCGGCCATTGCCCGTTTGGACAATTTTACAAAACACCAGGAATGGCGCGCCGGGTCACCCTTTAACGGCCTGACTTGGTTCTATGCCGGTGGGAACGCGATGTCAGGTCGTATGACCGATGTCGAGGCCCACCCCTCGCTTCCCAAGACCATGTACTGCGCCATTGCACAGGGAGGCGTTTTTAAGACCACAGATGATGGAGAGAACTGGACATCTATCTTTGAGGACTATCCCACGGCCTCCATTGGCGATATCGGCCTGGATCCGTCTAATCCCGACATCCTATGGGTTGGTACGGGGGAAGCCAATATCTTTCGTTCAGGCATGGCAGGAGCCGGCATCTGGAAGTCCACTGACGCTGGCGAATCTTTCCAGCACATGGGCCTTACCGATACACAGCAAATCTCCCGCATTCTTATCCATCCGGAAAATTCCAATATCGTCTATGTGGCCGCAGCCGGAAATGAATACAAATACAATGAAGAGCGTGGTGTCTACAAGACGAAAAACGGCGGGAAGACCTGGACCAAGGTTTTCTATATCGATGAGAAGACCGGTGTTATTGACCTGGCTATGGATCCCGAGGATCCGGATATCCTCTATGCAGGAACGGCCGAGCGGCTTCGCCGGCGCTGGAATGATCCCTGGGAAAGCCCCCAGTCCGGTCTCTACAAAACGATTGACGGCGGGACGACCTGGCTGCCGCTCACCAACGGCCTCCCCGACTTTTCCAAGGGAGAGTGTGAGCGCATCGGCCTGGATATCTGTCTGACTCAGC
>CAZEWV010000055.1:0-11262 GCA_964516025.1 uncultured Eubacteriales bacterium | reverse complement strand
AATCGGGTCTTCATCATGACTATGACCGCTGGCTTGAAAGGATAGCGCCCCATGAACCCGTGTCACAATACAGACATAATGTTGGTGAAGATAATGCCGATGCCCACATGAAAAGACAGGTCATGGGGAGAGAGGTGGTGGTTGCCGTAACGGATGGAAAACTGGATTTTGGCACCTGGGAACAGATCTTTTACGGCGAGTTTGACGGTCGGAGGAAAAAGAGGGTCCTTGTTAAGATCATTGGTGAATAAACCCTAACGTTGCATAAATATTTGGCCCAAAACCGCTTCGCTGGCCCTATATCAGGCCATCAAGAAACGTTTCCCCATTTTCAAGACCTCACCGTATGTTTAATACGCTTTCGTCCTTGAAAATGGCTGAACATCCCCTGCTGGCCCAATCTATAGCGTTTTGAACTCAAATTTTATACAACGTTAGGGTAAAATCAGATGGAAAAGGGTATAACCGGTCGGAACAAAAAAGCTAGGTTTCATTCTTTGGATAAAAACAGTTCGAAAAACTTTTCTGTTGACGGATATTACGGGAAACTCCTTTCCGGGAATTTTTCCGACAAGTTGCGCCAAAGAGTCCAGGAGTGCATTTCCGCCATCCGGGTCATGGAGAGTCTAAACGGGCCCGTTATTCCCTATCTTTCCGCATGGAAGGAAGATGAAAAGGTTATCTGGTATGAATATGTCGGCAGTGGTGTTATTGATCTGCTCAAATGTCCGCATGAAAAAGCGGCGGAGATTTTCGGAAAATCGGTTATTGACCGCAGGTCATACCGCTATATTGATTCGGATAAACAAGTGGAGGAGGAGATTGTTACCCGTGATAAGTTTAGCGGTCATCGAGAGGGGTTACGGAGGCAAGGGAAACAGTCAGGCATCATTGACGTGGTATACAAAATGACGGTTCCTGACGGGGGGATTGTCTGGCTGAAAGACCAGGCGAATATAGAAAGCTTTGACCAAGACAATGTGTGTATTTCCGTCGGTTTTCTGACCAACGTCACAAAGGAGATGGAGCAAAAAGATCTTTTTGAAAAAATTGGTTATTTCGACGAACTTACCAAGCTTCCAAAACGATCCATCATGGACCGGATTTTTGAAATAAACATAGGGTCTTTGAAACGCAAACACATAGACGATTTTATCTTCATGATGATTGACGTCGATTATTTCAAGTCCGTTAACGATAACTTTGGACACCCGGCCGGAGACCATGTCCTGTCGGAATTGGCTGACGTCATGACTGCCACCAAGAGAAAAGAAGACGAAATAGGCAGATATGGCGGAGAAGAATTCTATGGTTTTTCTATCGGCAGCATTGAACATGGCCATAAATTTGCCGAACGCCTGAGAAAAACCGTTGAGGAGCACCGCTTTATTTACCACGGTCAAAAGATCCGGGTAACCGTATCAATCGGACTTGCAGCGGCCACCCAAGAATCAAGTCACCAAGAACTCTCACCTGACCTGCTGATAAAGGCTGCCGACAAAAGACTTTTCGCTGCCAAGAAAAGTGGCAAAAACCAGGTGGTCTGGAAAAATGACTAAGGGCTTGCGGAACATACAGACATCTCTTTTAAGAGGCGCAATTTAAGTTCTTGCAGCGCATCTGCCACGCCCCAAATACCTTAACCAATCTGCCCGGGACAGGCGGGACAGCCAAAGATAATAGGGACAATCATCTTAGGGGCTGTTCCGAGCAGAATTGTAAAGCTCACCGCCGTCATGCGAGTATCTTCTGGATTTTGCGCCTCTTAAAAGAGATGTCTGTATGTTCCGCCACTATGGACTATATCCGCTACTTAGTGGATTATTGCGTCCTTCCTTACCATTCCAGGCCCGACTCCCGCTCGATCTTTCTTTTCAGTGCGGTATCCAGACCCGTTTTTGTCCCATAGATGATTATTCGTTTTTTTGCCCGGGTTATACCTGTGTAGACAACCTCCCGCGTCAACAATTTGTGGGTTTCATCTTCGGGCAACACAAGCAGCACATCATCAAATTCCGATCCCTGGCTTTTGTGAACAGTCATTGAAAACGCAAGTTCCCACGGGGGCAACAGATCCATGGGAAAACTGATATAAGACCCAAAACGCGGAAAAAACGCTCTGTATGCCCCTGTTTTGTCTCTGACAACAACACCCACGTCCCCGTTAAAAAGTTCCTTTGAATAGTCATTTGTCGTGACCATAATTACAGCACCGGTGAAAAACTTTTTTTCGCCCAACGCCGAGGATTCAAATTGCAAACCCAGGTCCTGTGCAATCTGCCGGTTTATCCCCACACACCCGTAAGATCCATTACGCACCAGGGAGAGTATCCGGGCCCCCGCCACCCTTTCAAAGAGTTGTCCGAGGATCTCATTTCCTGAATCAGAACCCGCAAGTTCGTTTGCCTCCAAATTACCGGCAGCAAAAACAAGATCTTGAAAGCTCCTGTTACGGCGGTTTATTGGACTCAGATAATGATGTTTTACCCAGAGCCGAATATGCGATTTCCAATTCTTCACCCCTTCATTTTGCACAAACCCCCATTTGTCATGTTCCATTTGAATGGCAGCATCAAAAGGCACGGGCAAATATCCCGGTGACTCTCCGTTATTGATTTGTTTTGCCAGTTTTAGAAGTCTCTTCCCCGAACGGTACACTTTTCTGAGCAGGACCAACCGCCCTTTGAATCTCTCGGCCCTGGTCCCATCCGGAATCATTTCCGCAAAAACAGCCCCCGCTTCCACAGAGGGCAACTGATCCTTGTCTCCCAGAAAAACAAGTCTTGTTCTCGCAGGGTCTATTGCCTTCAAGAATCTCCCCATCATAACAACATCGACCATTGAGACCTCGTCAAGAATGATAAGGGCTGCGGGAAGAGGGTTTGTCTCGCAATGGTAGAAATCATGACTGCGACGCCGGTATCCGAGGATCTTGTGAAGCGTACTGCCTTTTAGATTCAGGAGTTCCCGGTCCTCGTCCGAAGGTTCTTTGATGGTGTTGATATTGGATTGAACAGCCTCCGTCATTCGTTGTGCCGCCCTGCCGGTCGGGGCACCCAAGAGAATCTCTTCTGCCCGTACGCCTGCCCTTTGGAGACAACGAAGGATGTTAACCATCAGCGAGGTCTTTCCCGTCCCCGGTCCGCCGGAAATAATGGAGAATTGAGACCTAAGCGAAAGCCTTATAGCATCAAGCTGGTCTTTATCCGCCTCGATTGGCTTGCGGTTTTTTAAAACCCGAATGGTGAGCTCCGGTGAATAAATTTCCCGGATAAAAGTTTCGATTGCGCTTTCGGATATTTTTTGAGATGCCTTCGCCTGCAACAGGGTTTCCATCCCGAGCTTCAGTGAGTTCTCGTGGACAAAAAATTTCTGAAAATAAAGACGCTTTTGTCCCCGGGTTTTGGAAAGAACCAACGGCAAATATCCGTCCCCGTCTTTTGTGACAAGTCTCTTGTATTTATCCTTTGTAAGTCCCGACAAAAACCCTTTTGCTATTTTCTCCGCCATCTCATCTTTAAGAAAGATCCGCAACCTGGCGGACAGTTTCTCCTGATCGAGATCCAGACAGAGGCTTCCTTCCTGCAAAACACCAAACATGGCTATCAAAACCCCGAGGAAGGACACATCATCCTGATACCCGCCCAATTCGACCAGATCGCGAATCGTCATGTAATCCAAAAGTGGGAGTTCCAGTTTTTGGGAAGCGGCATAAACAGCTCTTTTGTCCATTTCTGCCTTTACCCCGAGGATTTCAAGATTTAGAAAGTTTTCTGTGAATTTGATTTGTTCTGTGTCCATTTCTGACATCTCACATGGGTTCCCGGTCAGACCTCGATCCCAAGTCGGGGATTACGTCCAACATATTGAGAGACCTCAACCTGTTTTTTGAGAAACGATTATCGCTTGCACTTCGGCTTCAAGTTGACTCAAAGATCCCAGCTTATCAGGGGAAACATAGTAAACCCCATGGCCCTTGCCGGTCCCCATTCCTCGCAAATAGAAATAAAAAATCCCTCCAAAATTCTTGTCCGGATCAAATTGATCGGCCATTGTCTGTTTCAGCCAACGCAGGATTGCTATGGCATACAGTTTGTATTGAAGATGGTAATGCGCGTGGTCCATGTTCTTTTCCATGGACTCGGTGTCATAACCGGTCTCGAGATAGTTGGATTTCCAGTCTGCTATATAGAATTTTTGCCCTTTTCTAAAAACCAGATCCACAAAGCCTCTGATAAACCCGTCGTGGGTCTCACGGTCCGGAAAAGAATAATAAAACTCGACCTCATGGAGACGATCTTCCTTTCGCAGATGGGCGAGGGAAAATCCATCGCCAACAGGGGTGACGGGGGTGGTCAGGGTATTCCGGATGACGGTAAAGATGTACTCTTCCCATCGTTCATTGATTCCATGCACTTCCATCTGCTTCAGGATCATCTCTCTTGTGTTTGGATCGTCCGTTAAAGATCCGATGGTTTTACGCCCCGGGGCACGCTTTTTCAAAACAAGGCCATAATCAATATACTCCAGGATATCATGAAACATTAATCCCACATCAATCCCCCCGGGCATATCGCCGGGTTCATTTTCCGGTGATTCAAACGTCATGTCTTCAGAACCAAAACTTTCGTCATCTTCCTTCCTTTTCTGTTTTTCTGTCTGAAAAGAGCTCTCCTGTTCGTCGGTTAGATGGGGGCGGGTCATTTTACGATGCAACCCTGAAAAAGATTCCAGCCGGATTTTTCTGTATTGATAGCTCTCCTGAGCGGGGAACAGCTCAAATTCATCCCCTGCGGGGATCGTGGGTTGTGGCTGAGGTTTTCCCAATTCGGTTTTGTTCAATAAAACACCGGAATGATGATCCGCCGCCATAAAAAGAATGTTCTTATCACTTTTTTTTGCGGAAACAGCGGCCGTCAAAGCGGGGGAAACAAGTGTGCACACCGGGCCCAGCCAAGGAGCCTGTTTACCATAAACATAGAAGGGGAGATAAAGCTTGAACTGAGCCCTTGTAGATGCCACATAATAGAGTCGTCTGTTTTCGTCCGCTTTCTCATCTTCATGTTTTTTGGACCCGGTCATTTTCGTCAAATCTACTATTCTGACAGCCTTTGAAAATGCTCCGTTTTTTTTGACCTCGTGATAGGTATGGTATGGCTCTTTATAAGATCCCGGCTGGGTCAACCCGCCCGCAAGAAAGACAATCGGAAACTCAAGCCCCTTGCTCACGTGTATGGTCATGATCCGGACCTTTTGGGCCTCGGTTTCAATCTGGTGTATCCCCGTATCTTCATCCGGGTTTAAAGCCTCCCTTCGATAGATGTCCAGTGTCGCAGACAGCCCTCTGAAATCCAGATTTTTTCTATATGCCATTTCCACCAGGTATTCAAAAATCTGGCTGTAATTGGTATATTTCCTGTCCCAGCCACTCTCTGCTGTCTCACGAAAAAGGAGACCTGATTCTTCCATCATCGATTGAAAAAGGGCGCTCCAATGCCGCGACAATGCATAACCATTCCATTTGAGCAGCATCTCTTTTGCGGGGTGAGAGGGCGGCATCTCCTCATAGGTAAAGAGTCCCGGAAGGTCAAACCCAAAAAAAGGCGTAAGCAGCGCTTTTTTGGTGGCCGAAGTGTTGCCCGGGTCCAGGATGGCATGAAATACGAGGCTGATACACCTGGCTTCATCTGAAAAAAACAGCCCGGGTTTTTTATAAAAAGCATAGGGGATTCCCAGGCTTGTAAGTTCTTCCTCAACAAAAGATACGTCGGATTTGCCTCGAACCAATATACAAATGTCCCCAAATCCGATCTCGCGGTCCCCTCCTGCCTTTTCTGTTATTTTGATATGGGAGGAAATCAGGTGTTTAATCTCATGGGCGATAAAACTTGCCAGCATCGCCTTTGCAGGTCCCGCGGATCGGGCTTTTGTGAGATCGACAATATTCAGGACCGGACGTCCTGAATTGTCTTCCTTCACTGCCCTGGGTCTCTCATCTTCCCCGGGAGAATCCGAGGTCTGATAGCCAATTTCAAACGGCCCTGTCAGGTTTTGGGGCTTAAACCAGGGTTCACTACAAAAAAGAGCGTTAAAAACCGTGATCATTTCAGGCACTGATCGCCAATTCGTGGACAAAGAGTACAGCCTGGCCTTGTCCTTCTTCACCAGCCGCGCCATCTCATTTTTTGCACTCAAATAAACATAAACGTCCCCACCGCGAAATGAATAGATGGCCTGTTTTGGATCGCCGATCAGAAACAAGAGATTTCCAAGGCTGTCAGATCGATTATCGATAAATATCTTCTTGAATATCTTCCACTGAACAGCGTCCGTATCCTGAAATTCATCAATAAACGCTGTCTTAAATCTGCCCCGGAGATTTTCCAGCAAACGAGTAGAATTGTCACTATACAGGGCCTTTTCAACACGGGCCAGCATGTCAAAATAGCTGATCCATCCGTGGTTTTGCTTTGTTCGCTTGAGGTCATCCTGAAGCCGATAAATTGTCCCGACGGCAAGCACGCATTGAAGGTCACGCAATCTCGCATTTATTTCTTCTAATTTCTGTTTGACAACCTCGATATTTGGACACACTTCCAGATTTGGCTTATCTTGATTCCATTTTTCCGGGATAAGACAATCAGTTCCTTTTCTGCCACTCGAATCTGTTTGGGCTATTCGTACCATCAGCACAGAGAGGGCCCGAATATCCAGATTGCCCTGTTCAGCCCTGGAAAAATAATCCTCAATGGGAACGACCATTTTTTTGTAAATACTGTTTCTTGCCCTTGAATTAAAATTCAGTTGACTAAATCCGTGTGAAAATTTTCCATCTGACCCGAGCAGGGTCTTCAACTCTAAACACGTTGAGGCTATCTCGCGCTTGATCTCTTCAAACCCCCGCCCCTCCAGATCAGGCAAAAGTTTGTCCCCGCCTTCTCTATGTATGGATTTTGCAAGACCTGTCAGGGTTTTTAAAAACGCATCTTTCTGTTTATTAAATTGTGAGACCTCAAGCACCTCTTGTAAATGTCCCTCGTATATTTCCGGCCATGTCCTTCGCATTTGCTCCCTTAGCAGTGTCTCAAAAAGAGGGGCATCATCGATCACTTCATTTTGGAAAGCCGTACTGTTTTCAAAGGCAAAATCTCTCAGAACGGTCTGGCAAAAACCATGGATGGTATAGATAGAGGCCTTGTCAAATGAGTCCAGGGAATTTTTTAGTTTTTCTTGTGTTTTTTTGCTATTGGTGACATCTTTCAACTCCCCCTGAAGTTTTTCACGTATTCGGATCTTTAATTCAGAGGTGGCTTTTTCCGTAAAGGTTACCAGAAGGATATTTTCCAGTTCCACATCATCTCTTTCCTTCAAAAGCCTTATGACAAGATTTTCGATAGTATAGGTCTTGCCGGTTCCGGCAGAGGCCTCGATCAGCGCGTGCCGTGTCAGGTCAATCCTGTTAAAGTCATAAACAGATTCGTAGGACATCTCTATTCCCCATCAAGAAACTTAAAAAAGACTCGAAACCGCCCCCTGACCTTGTCAAAGGCCATATCGGGTAGACATGGATTGGCAAGTTTTATCAAATATGGTGCGGTCTCTCCATACGCCTCCTGGAGCTCTATTTGGAATCTTGCCTTTTTGTCTTCAGAAATCTCATCATCTCTCAATTTGTGCGGCGCGATGGATTGTGATGTCACTTCTTCAAACGGTAACCATTCCATTTTTTTCTGATTCAGATAATCTGAGACAAGTCTCGTAAGATATTCATTGGCTTCACTCTCTTTGATCCTGTAAGTCCAGATCTTGACGTCTTCTTTATAAACAATATGAAAAGTTATGTTTGAATCTCCGATCCTGCCACGGCCATCATTGCTTGAGAGACAAAACATCCAAAAAAGAAGCGGCTCAAGGATGTATTTGTCCGGAGGGGTCTTTTTTCCGGGAGATTTTTCAGAACCTGTCAACACCAACATGTTCCAGCCATTGTCCCTTGCTTTCCAGATCCATGGCCGCTGCCCGTGGAGTTCCACTTTTATCTCAGCTTCTTCCCCAAGGCTGTCGCTGTTTTTTACTGTCAGTCTCACCGGTTCAAAACGCTCGACAGAAAGTGTGTTGATAGAAGGGATGGATTCATGGGTTTGTTCACCCACAAAAAACGCACGGTATAATTTTTCTCCGGATACCAATTTTTCCAAAACCGGGATCAGGGTTTGAGCTCTTATTAAAACATCATCTTTTAAGGCATTTTTATCCAATTCACCAAATCCCCCTTCGGGGGTATAGCTGTTTCGACAAAATTTTCCATAAACACGCTCGTAGATTTTCTCCACCATTTGTTGACCGGGTTTTGTCCCTTCCGATGACAGACAAATATCCAGCCACTGCTTGAGCGGTTCCATTTTCAGATTGTAATCAACCGGAAATTCTGAATAAAAAGGTTCGTCCTCCCTTAATATAATTTCCTCGATGGTTTTTTCTTCGCCGTACACTCTCAAATGATGTTTGAGGCCTTGTGATACGGGATCTTCAAGGAATTTTGTTAACTCTTTCAGGGTGATCTTTTCGATAATCCTTTTGTCCCTCCCGGTATCCGGGGATGCCGCATCAAAATCCGGAAAAAATCTTCGGAGATTGATATCCGTTTCCTTTGGAGTCTTCAAATCTATCTGTTCCCACAACGCCTTCTCCCGATAATAGGCAATCCGGTCAGCCAGGGAGTAGTTGACCATGACGTCAGACGCTTCATTTACGGCGTCTTCTTGAAGGTATTTTTCGCTGCTGCCCTTTAGGGGAATGTCAACGATCTCAAATGACTGTTCCTGCAAAAGAATTCTCTTTTCCACATATCTGAGCAACTGGTTCACCACCGAACAGGGCTGCATGATACGGTCCTTTTGGAGGTCTCTTGATATATAGCTGATATAAAACTTTTTCCGTACAGCCAAAATCATTTCAAGAAAAAGATAACAGTTGCGCTCCGGCAAACTGATATCGCCGATCCGCCTTTTTAAAAGCCGCAGATCCAGGGATGACGTATCTGCTTTTCCGGGGAACACCCCCTCCTCCATACCCAGCACATAGACGACTCTAAAGGGAATGGGGCGCATGGGTTGAAGGGCGGAAATTGAAATACCCTCAGTCAGATAATCTCCGTAGCCACCTGAAATAGAACCCAGATTGGATCTGATAAATTCCCGGATTATCTCAATATCCAGACCCGGCCCTGTCTTGTCATTACCTGGCTCCCGGAGTTTATCGTATATCTTTAGGTCTCCCAGGGACTCAATCAGAGATTGCCGAACAGCAGTTTCGCCTTTGCTGTCCGGGGGCACCTGGAACAAATCATCGCACATCTTTAATAGTTTATTTTTCCATTCCTCCCCGGGTCCTATAAAACCGGCCAGATCCATCACGGCATGATGCAGTTTTTCCACAACCAGTGAAAATTTCTCAATGAGATCTGCATTGCCAGTATTTATGTCATAAAATGGCACCAGCCCGTAAAAATGGCTGAACTTATCTCCGGCTCCCCCAGCCCTCTCCTCAGGCGCTGATAGGACCCTCGACAGACGCAACCGCTGAAGTCCCTGTTTCCACGTGTAAAAGCTGTTCGCCTGATAGCCTTTTTCCTTCTTTGATCGCAGATCAAAACTGTGGAAGATGTTCAAAGACTCGGCCCAATCCGCCCATATATTTATTTCTTCAGACCCTATCCGCCACTTATCCATAAAACAGGGATTCAAAATGAGACCAAAAACCTCTTTCCGCGAAAATCGTCCCGTGGCAAGCGTAAGAAGCCCCAATATAGCCTGCCCGTAAACGCTCTCTATGTCGGCGCACGAATCCACAAGATGATAGGAAAGCCGTCTGGGTTTGCGGTTGAAAACAGAATCAATGACCGGTTTATATGTTGAAATGTCCGGCACGAGGATGGCGATGTCGGTTAACCGAAGGTTGTCATCCTTTTCAAGGTTATAAAGAATGCTGTTATATACGGTTTCCACTTCTCTATAAATACCCGGGCAGGCGACGACCTGGAGGGATGTGTCCTGAGAGAGTCTTTCTGAACAATTTTTTTCACTGGAAAGGGTCAGGATATCGTTTTGGACTTTATCAAGCAGGCTTTTTGCGTTTGGTTTTTTTGTAAAGCAGGCGTTAAAGTCATAGTCTGTAAGCTGACACAAAAGACGGATGTTTTCCCTTCCAGGCTTCCCCCATAACGCCAAAAGCTCATTATCATCATGATCCAAAAGCTCACCGGAATCAATTTCCCCCGAGGTGATTTCAAATTTTTTGACTTTTCTCTTTTGAATCCATTTTTTCTCTCCAATTGTTCTGATATCTTCCCAAAATTCACGGGAGGGGTTCAGGGCGTAGATAAAAACATCATAATGATCTTTTAATTGGCCAATAAGGGCCAAATGGAACACTGATACCTGGGACAACCCGAATATGTGAACGAATTTCCTGTTCTCAGGATTTTCCAAATCTCCATGGTCGTCCGACAGCACCTCCCGCGCATATTCCCCCATGGAAAGGAATCGCCTTTCAGATTTTCGGGCATATCTGCTGCATAACTCTCTCACGCGAAGATAGAGTCTCTGCTGACAAAGCTCCATTCCCGTTTGGTGGTGTTTGTTATCAAGCCACCCTCGAATCATCTCAGAACGGTGAAACCCATACTCCTCAAACAGATGGGCAATCTTCTCTGTGAGCTGCCAAAGCTTTACCGCATAATCCGGTCCCTTTTGGCCGTCAGGTTCGAGAAGATAGCGTGTGAATGGGGTAAAGGCTGTCTCATTTTGCTGCAGGTTTTGCAGCGCATAAAGAAGAAACATCTTCAGATGGGAGTTATCAATCATTTCCGACTTTTCTTTTCTTGAATCCAGCTGTTCCAGCAAACCCCATAACCCGGATTCCAGATATTGAAAGTCAAAATTCATAAAAACTGATCGCTTTTTTGCAAGGGTCAGTTGGAGCCATTTTGTCAGATTTTGATTGGGAACAATGGTCAAGACACCTTCAAGGACATTTTTTTTTGTTTGATTTTCGAGATCAACGATTGTCAGAAATTTGTCTGCCAGTTCTTCCAGTTGGTTGCTAAAATAAAGCTGAATCGCCATCTTCAAACTCCGAAGCCGAAACCAAATGCCCTCATTAAAACCCCACTGCTTTTCAGACCCTCAAAAGACCCGTCTGAAAGGAAGTGCGCCCTTTGAAAACCTATATATAATACTCAGACTAGATTTTTTCACAAGC
>CAZEWV010000054.1:0-11299 GCA_964516025.1 uncultured Eubacteriales bacterium | reverse complement strand
CCTTTTTCTTTTTGAAGAACCAAAATATCCTGCATCAATATCAATTCTTCATCAATCCTCCCAGACAAATCAAAAAAATCACTTGTATCTCTTGCATGAGATGAGAAGGGAATGATATCTGTGTCAGCAAATATATCGGCAACGGATACAGTATCTTCCTTCTTAACCGGTACTTCAGGATGAATAGAATCATCTACAACCGGATCTCCGTTCTCACTAAAGAGCTGTGACTCTTTTTCCGAGACTTTCTCAACTCTAGCTGGAATTTCCTCGCGGTCGAAATCTGGGTAAACGTTTTTGAGCTCTTTAATCCTCTGTTCGATCCGGGGTTCGTCTGGAAAATTAATGATGAGGCTGTTGAGAATTCGTCTTGCATTGCGAACAAGTCCCTGCTCAATATATAAGTCTGCCTTTGCAAGATTGGCATCTATCGTCTCCATTGATTTTTCCCGCAGCACAAATGAGTCGTCATCAGCTTCTTCCTTATCGAGGATCCCTAAAGTTTGCTTCAATTGTTTGAGTTCTTTGTAGTACCTCCCTTCCTCGGGGAACATCTGGACAAGCACCTTCAAAACATCCAGGATATTGTCTTTCTGGTTATTCTTCCGGAATTCAGAGAGGAGAATCTTGCTCACAATCTGAAAATTCTCTTTTTGTCCGCTCTCTTTATAGATTTTCGCCATTTTTTCCATGGTTGGCAGATGGATGACATTGGCTCCCATTATAAGACCGAGAAGACTGATAGCCTTATCTTTCTTCTTTTTTTGTATAAACGAATCTACAATCGGTTCAAACAGAGCAAATGCTTCGTCGATCTTTTTCTCATGGATATAAATTTTCCCTAATCTGACTCTGACATTGTTCTCGGCCGGTCTTAAAGACAAAATCTGAGCAAATATTTCTTCCGCATTTTTAAAGTCATTCTTGGCATACAAAAGGTTGCCATATATTTTAAGGGCCTTGATGTTCTCTTCATCTTTTTTTAGAATATTCTTAACGAGGATGAGGGCTTCTTCGTCTTTTTTTTCAATTTTAAGAAGGTCAATAAGATTGGAGAGTGTACGAGGATGGTCCTCCTTTAAATCTCTGGCTCGATCAAGCAGAGGTTTAGCCTCCACATATTTTTCTCCAGCCATTTTGATCTCAGCCAATTCATTCAGTTCTTCAATGGCTTGTTCTAACTTCCCTTCATTTTCGTACAAATCCGCAAGCGCAAATCGGGATTCCATATCCTCTCTATCCAACTCAAGCAATTTATGGTAGACGCGGATGGCATCGTTGGGCCTGTCCTCATTAGAATATTTTTTCGCCAACAACAAATATTCTATCTTCGATTCAGAAATGAATCCCTGACCCCGGAAGAGGTCGGCCAGTTTTTCCACATATTCAAAATTTTCTGGTTTCAGCCGGGTTATTCTCTTATAAAGGGCGATGGATTTAGCGTAAATATTTTTTTCTTCATAATGTAGAGCAATCCGCAGGAACTCTTCAACAGCCCTTTCTTCAAGATTGGCTTTGACATACAAATCTCCAAGGATATTTCTGATCGGAATATCTTGCTCATCACCAGTGAGAAGTTTTTGGTATTCTTTGACAGCCTCTTTGTACTTTCTCCGCCTGACACACTTTTCAGCCGTCGCTTCGATTTCTCTTCTAGAAGTCATCTCTTTTCTTTAAAGCCCCAAATTAAAAGATTTCCTGTGGAAGTCCGTCGGCCCCAGTATCTTCAAGGCCGCATAGTGTTCCTTTGTACCATACCCCTTGTGCTTCCACAGAGCATATCCATTGAAAACCATGTCCAGATGAATAATGATCTCATCCCTAATGACCTTGGCCAAAATGGAAGCGGCTGCAATTGATTTACTCTTCTTGTCGCCCTTCACAATTTTTTTCTGTGGATAGGAAATATTTTCGAGATGAAATCCGTCCACCAGGATGTAGTCAGGTTTATTGTCCATTTTATCGATGGCTCTACGCATAGCCTCCAATGAAGCCCAATATATATTTTGTCGATCGATCTCTGTATTTGTTGATAAACCTATTCCCACTAAATTGGTATGCTCGAGAATGGATTTAGCCAATCTTTTTCTTTTTTTAGGAGACAGTAGTTTAGAATCATCAATCTCATCCAACCATGTTTGTCCTTCTCCTGTTATGAGCGGATGAGGAAAAGCCACAGCCGCAGCCACAACAGGGCCGAATAGAGCTCCTCTCCCTGCTTCATCGAGCCCCGCTATAATTGAGTAGCCTTGTTGGATGATCTCTCTCTCTATCCTAAAGTCTGCCAATGCTAACCTCAAACAGAACGGCCGAAAAGGGGATTAAAGGCTCTATCGTGCCTCTAAGATAATATAATAGTCCGGACAAAAGTTCAATTCTTATGAGGAGAGGAAAGTATCCCCATTTCCAGAGGAAAAGACAACTACCTGGCTTCTTTAATTCGGGCTGCTTTCCCCTTGAGTTTTCTCAGGTAGTAAAGTTTTGCACGCCTGGTTTTACCCTTACGCACAACTTCGATATCTTGAACCATCTTGGAATGCTGGGGAAATATTCTCTCCACACCAATGCCGAATGAGTTTTTTCGGACCGTAAAAGTGGCTCCCATTCCGGAACCTCTCTTTGCGATCACGTCTCCGCGAAAAATCTGGATTCTTTCCTTTTCTCCTTCCCGAATAACAACATGAACCTTAATTGTGTCTCCCACTTTGAACGGTTTGAGATTATCTTTTAAATATTTCTCTTCAACCAAATTAATTTTGTCCATTGGTTTTTCCTCGTTATCAATTTTTTTTACGGCCCAAAAGATCAGGACGTTTTAACCTGGTCTTTTCTAAAGACTTTTTTTTTCTCCAGTCCTCGATCTTTTTATGATCTCCTGAAAACAGCACTCCGGGAACTTTCATTCCTCGAAAATTCCGAGGCCTCGTATATTGAGGGAAATCCAAGACTCCCTCAAAAAACGAATCCGCCTGAACAGATTCCATCTTCCCAACCACACCTGGAACAAATCTTGACACCGCATCAACAAGGACAACTGCCGCCGGTTCTCCTCCTGTGAGGACGTAATCGCCGATCGATATTTCATCTGTCACTAGATATTCAACAACCCGTTCATCGACTCCCTCATAACGACCGCAAATAATAATGATTTGCGCATAGGCCGTCAATTCTTCTGCAAAAGAAGAATTAAACGTCCTCCCTTGAGGAGAGAGAAGATAAACCGGAGTATTCTCATCTTCACGGATGTCCTCGACTGCTGCGAATATTGGCTCGGGCTTCAATACCATCCCAGGTTTGCCTCCGAAAGGTCTGTCGTCAACCTGTTTATGTTTATCAGAGGCAAAATCTCTCAGATTGTGGATACGAACCTCAATCAAATCTCTGTCCAGGGCTTTCTTTAGCACCCCAACAGAAAAAACATTCCCAAACATTTCGGGAAAGATGGTAATTATATCAAATCTCATCTAAATCTAAAAGACCCTCTGGAGGATCTATGATTATGGTCTTTTTTTCCAAGTCAATCTTAAGACAGATTGTCTGAGACAGCGGTATTAAAATTTCCCGCCCCTCTCGTACTTGGACGACCAATAAATCATTTTCAGAACCCGGCATCACATCGTGGACCAAGCCAATTTGCTCACCACTCTTAGTGACAACGGCACAACCTTCTATTTGGTGAAAACGAAATTCACCTTTTTCTAACAGAGATAAATCCTCAACAGGAGAAAGAATATCTTCTCCCACAAACTCGAAGGCCTGCGAGATCGTATCAATTCCCTTGAGTTTTATAATTGCAAAGGTTTTTTGGAACCGAAAAGCCTCAATCTGGAATTCTTTTGAAAGCCCTTTTTTGTTAAAAAATATCCTTGAAAAAAAAAGGCTTTTCTGATGCTTCGGTATGAAGCAGGACTTTTAGTTCGCCTCTCTTCCCCTGGGTTTTTAAAACTTTTCCAATAGTTAGCAAATTATCCTTTTTCAATAATCTCGAGATTAAACCTTCTTTTGAGCTTCATGCCCGAGGCTCCAAGAATGACCCTGATTGCGCGAGCCGTTCTTCCCTGCTTCCCGATCACTTTACCCAAATCTTCGGGATCAACAGTGAGTTCCAAAATTGAAGTCTGCTCTCCTTCCAATTGGGAAACATGTACCTTGTCAGGATTGTCCACTAATGCTTTGGCAATCATTTCAACGAGTTCCTTCACTGTAACCTCCTTATGTTTTGTTAATTGGTAAATTTTCTGATTTGGAAGCTTTATTCAGAAGGGATTGAACTGTTTTAGAAGCCTGAGCACCCCTGTCGATCCAATATTTTGCTTTTTCCAGATCAACTTTGATGTCCGGGGGTTCTTTTAAGGGGTCATAATATCCAATGATATCTTTAGTCTTGCTTTCTCGTGGTTTTCTAGAATCAATGGCCACAATACGATAGAAAGGCCTTTTTTTTGCACCCAGTCTCATTAGTCTTAACGCTATCATTACCTGCTCTCTTATAGAAATTTAAGGACGAACTGCGATCATAACCAACTTTCTCTCATAAGTCAACTGATTTCAACATGATGGAGTCATGCACCGGGGAAAGAAGAGAGGAGTTTCTGGAAGCTGGACTTCTTCATCATTTTTTTCATTTCAAAGAACTGCTTCAGGAGTTGATTGACTTCTGAGACAGATCGTCCACTCCCTCTTGCGATCCTCGACCTTCGGCTTCCGTGAATGATTTTTGGATTCAATCTCTCTTTCAAGGTCATCGAATTGATGATGGCTTCAAAATAGATCATTTTTTTGTCATCGATGTTCATCTTCGAAATATTCTTAAATTGGCCACCTTTGGGCAGCATTCCCATAAACTGAGACAGGGAACCCATTTTCCGGAGCTGCTCGAGCTGCTTTTTAAAATCTTCTAGAGTGAAATCCTCCTTGATCATTTTTTTGGTCAGCAATTCGGCCTCTTTTATATCCGCATCCTGTTCAGCCTTCTCTATCAAACCCAAGATATCTCCTAAACCAAGGATGCGGGAAGCCATACGGTCTGGATGAAACGTTTCAAACTGGTCGAACTTTTCCCCTGTACCCACAAATTTTATGGGCTTACCGGTGACCGAAACGATAGACAAAGCCGCTCCTCCACGGGCATCACCATCTAGCTTAGTCAGGATAATGGATTCCAGGCCAATTTTTTCATCGAACAATCGGGCACTTTTGACAGCATCTTGCCCTGTCATAGAATCGCCGACATAAATGACTTCGGTCGGATTGAGTGACTTCCTTGCCAACCTGAGCTCCTCCATGAGTTCCTCGTCAACATGAAGTCTCCCCGCTGTATCCACAACAAGGGGATCAAAACCATGGCTTTTTGCATGTTGAACCACATCTTTGAGGGCCTTTTTTGGAGAAGCCATCTGATTTTTCGACAGCTCGTAAAAAGGAATGCTGAGTTTTGCAGAAATCATCTTCAGCTGATCTTGGGCGGCAGGCCGCTTCAGGTCAAAAGAGACGAGAAGAGGATTTTTTTTGAGTGCTTGAACCCATTTTGCTAGTTTTCCACACGTTGTCGTTTTCCCGGAGCCCTGGAGTCCTACCAGCATGAATATTGTTGGAGGCTGGCTCGAAAATTCGAGCTTTTTGGTGTCCTTCCCCAAAATCTCAGTGAGGTCATCCCTGACAATTTTTATCACCTGCTGGGCAGGAGACAGGCTTTGTAAAACTTTTTTTTCAAAAGCTTTTTCCTTGATTTTGGCTTCAAAATCCTTGACGACACGATAATTAACATCCGCCTCCAGAAAAGCCAGTCGAAGCATACGCAGGGCTTCTGCCATGCTTTTTTCTGTGATTTTCACTTCGCCGCGAAGGTACTTCGTGAGCTTCTGCATGCGGTCGGATAATTGATCAAACATGTTTTTTGTCCTTTTAAGTATTATATCAGTTTCATGGCTAAGGAGGAACACCTTGACATTTACAGAAGCAGCGTTTAATGTATATTTACTTTCTTTTTAAAAAAAACAGAAAAACTCTCGCCTTCAGAAACACAATGAAAGACAAAATAGATTATAAGGAAATTAAGAAACTCATCGACTTTATGGAAGAAAAAGACCTGTCTCAGTTTGAGCTGGAAATCGAAGGATTCAAAATAAAATTTTGTAAGAACCAACAGCAGGCTTCTCCATCAGATCTCGTTCAACAAATTATTACTTCTCCGGAAAAAGGTGGCTCCAGCGCTCAAACTTCAGGTCAAGCGGCAGAGAAGGACAGCAGACACTTCATTTTTTCTCCCATGGTCGGGACCTTCTTTCGTTCTCCCGATCCATCTTCACCAGCCTATATCGAAATCGGAGAGGGCGTAAAGAAAAACCAAACGTTATGCATCATTGAAGCCATGAAACTGATGAATGAAATAGAATCTGATGTAGATGGAATAATCGACGAGATCTTGGTGGAAAACGGAAAGCCTATTGAATACGGACAAAGATTGTTTGCCATCAAACTCCAATAAATTTTTCATGTTCTCAAAAATATTAATCGCCAACCGTGGAGAAATCGCTCTGCGGATCATACGATCGGCCAAAGAACTCGGCATCAAAACCGTCGCTGTATTTTCCGAACCCGACAGAGAATCCCTACATGCCAAAGTCGCAGATGAGAAAGTTTGTATAGGGCCAAGGAAAGCATCGGAAAGTTATCTGAGCATTCCCCGTATCATGAGTGCCGTTGAAATCACTCAAGCGGATGCCATCCATCCCGGATACGGTTTTTTAGCTGAAAATCCTAGGTTTCCCGAGATTTGTGAGAATTCTGGTATCACATTTATCGGCCCACCCTCTTCGATCATCAAGCTTATGGGCGATAAAAGCCGGGCAAGACAGGAGATGAAAAAAGCTAGACTTCCCATCATTCCGGGAAGTGATACCATCATCGAAGATCTCCTTGAAGCAAAAAAAGTCGTCAGAAAAATCGGGTATCCTATCATCCTTAAGGCAGTGGCAGGCGGAGGCGGAAAAGGTATGAGGATTGCTCATTCAGCAGCAGATCTCGATAAACAATTCCCCATTGCTCAAAACGAAGCCAGGGCGGCATTTGGAAATCCCTCTCTCTACCTGGAAAAGTTCATCCAAGCTTCCAGGCACATCGAAATCCAAGTGATCGGAGACCACCACGGGAATGTTTTCGCATTTGCAGAACGAGAATGTTCCATCCAGAGAAAACATCAAAAACTGATCGAGGAAACTCCCTCTCCATTTATCGACGAGAAGACTCGAAAGAAAATGATAAAAGCTGCACAGGATGCCACAAAAGCAATCGGCTACCAAAGCCTTGGCACCTTTGAATTTCTCGTCGATGAACGCAAAAGATTCTATTTTATGGAAGCCAATGCTAGAGTCCAGGTCGAGCACCCCATCACCGAGATGGTCTATGGTATCGATCTGATTAAAGAACAAATCAAAATAGCCGCTGGAGAAAAACTGATCTTGCCGCCAGAGATGAAGCCAAGAGGACACAGCATGGAATGCCGGATCAACGCAGAGGATGCCGAAACCTTTATCCCCTCTCCTGGAAAAATTAATTTTCTTATTCTCCCCGGGGGGCAGGGAGTTCGCGTGGATTCGGTAGCATACAGAGGTTGGGAGATACCTCCTGATTATGATTCTCTTTTGGCTAAAATCATCGTTCATGCCTCAAAACGGGATGAGACAATCCAGAAAATGCAGACAGCTCTGGAATCGACCTCCATTGGAGGCATTAAGTCAAACATATCTCTCCATCTTAAAATTCTTGCCAACGCGGATTTCCAAAATGGAAAATTCTCCACCCAGTTTTTGGAAAAATTTCTTACAGAGGCAAATAAAGAGGATATTCAGAATCCCGAATAGGCTCTACAAGCCTATATCCAAAAAAAAGAGAGTATTGAAGATCCCTACATTATCGACAACAATCAGTTCATTGATTCCGAGATAGAGATGCCCGCTGAGGGGCATGGTAACCTTATTTCGGGCACCGATATAAAAAAGCATCTCTTCTTCAAACCGTGTTTCTTCTCCGGTTTCCTCATCGACTTCGATAGCCACCAGCAGCACGACTTTTCCGATAAGGGCTCCAATATTTTCATCATGGAAAGCTTGTTGAACGGTTGGAATGGGCAGCCCGTCAGGACCGCAAGGAAAGGCAATGGGATTATATTTTTGAAGTGAAATGACACCCGAAGTTTGGAACTGAATTTCCTGGCCCGCCAATACCCTGTATCCTGTATCCGTCCAGCTTTCGTTGCTAAACACAGATAGACGTACCGCCTGCCTGGGGGCCAAAAGTGGCGATGTGTCCTCGGGAAGTGCCTGGATTTCCTGATATTCCTCCGTTTCCTGTTTCTCTTGCACATCCTGAGAAAAAAGGTTCCAATCCATCGAGGACAGGCAAATCCAGAAAGCCATTACAATGAGGACAAACTTTATGCCGGTCATTTTTCGACTCCACTGAATTCTATCGCTCATTCTCTCTTCCTCTATATGGCCTTTTTTAACATTATAGAATCATCTTAAGAATAAAGAAAGGGGTCAAGGAGTCAAGGGATCGAGAGGTCAAGAACTCATTTTTAAAATATTAACCATCTGTTCATGAATGAGACCATTTGTTGCCAGAGTTTCTTCTGCGGACAGACCGGATTCGGAATTTTGAAAATCAGAAACACGACCACCGGCCTCTAGGACAATCACTCTCCCTGCAGCCACATCCCAAGGCTGAAGCTTTAATTCCCAAAAACCGTCAAAGCGTCCACAGGCCACATAACACAGATCTAATGCCGCCGATCCTCCTCGACGAATCCCCTGCACGCGCGTGGCAAAATTTAAAAAATTATCGAAATTATTCACGCGGCTTTCCCGCAGATCATAGGGAAATCCAGTAGCCAGGAGGCTCTTATCCAACTCTCCTACGGAAGACACATGTATCCGCTTATTATTGAGGACAGCGCCGTTGTCCTTAATAGCCGTAAACATTTCTTCCCTCATGGGGTCATATATCACGCCGAGCTTTATTTCATTTTCAAAGGCCATAGCAATCGAGACACAGAAAACCGGAAAATTATGAGCATAATTTGTTGTCCCATCGATAGGATCGATAATCCAGCAAAAATCGGAGCCCTTTTCCTCAGACAAATTTTCTTCCGCAAGAAAATCGTGCTTGGGGAAATGATTTGAGAGGCTTTTGAAAATCATATCCTGAGCTCGATTATCGAAATCGGTCACAAGGTCAACCGCCCCTTTATAATGAATTTTTGGAGGAGAAAAACTGTGTTGTTTTAGCATCTTTCCAGCTTGAAAAGCAGCATCTTTTGCCACCTTCAGGTACATCTCCATGTCCATAACTCCCCCAGTTTACCAACTCTTCCTCCCCCAGGCAACTCATAGATCGAAGCCTCTCTATTTCCGTGATTTTATTCAGAGATCTGTCTGTCTCCATCCACATTCCTATGTGATAGAGGCAGAACACCCAGGAGGATCACGGATTCGACTCTAAGAATAGATGCGATTTGGTAATGTGCTCTAACTCAAACTTTTTGTCTTTTAAATCGTAGTATAATATGATAGTTCAATAAGGAAAGAAAATATGAATACCGATAAAAGTTTTTTGCGGAGGCGGAAAAAACCTATTCTCATCGCGGGCGTTATTATCATAATCGCTCTCATCATCATTTTTAACATGCAGGCCCAAAGAGAAAAGGCAATCAAGGTCTCTGTAGAAAAGGTAAAAAAAGAAAATTTAACGAGCATTATCTCTGCTTCCGGTGAAGTCAAACCTAAAAAAAATGTCAACATCAGTGCCCATATTCCCGGAAGGATCGAAAAAATTGGAGTGGTTGAAGGACAGAGTGTAAAGAATAATGATTTTCTACTCAAACTCGAATCCACTCAGTTCGAAGCCAACGCGGACAGAGATCGCGCCCGGATTCAATCTTTGAAGGCCGACCTCATACGTTTGGAAGCCGTCTTGAAAAGAGACGAAAAATATCACGAACGGCAAAAAAAACTCTACGATGAAAAGCTCATTTCCAGTGAACAGCTGGAATCCTCCCAGGCCCAATATGATATCTCCAAAGCATATCATGACGCAATCCTTTTTCAAATCAAGCAGGCAGAAGCCTCTCTTGCGAGCACTTTAGATAACTTACAGAAGACTGTCTTCTATTCACCCATCGACGGGATCATCACAAGTTTGCGTGTGGAAGAGGGAGAAATCGCACTAGTGGGGACCATGAATAATCCAGGAACGGTGCTCATGACGATCGCCGACCTGTCCGTAATGGAAGTGGAAGTGGACGTAGATGAAACAGATGTCGTCGGTGTAGAACTCGATCAAGAGGCAGAGGTCAGAGTGGATGCTTTCCCCGACACTGTAATAAAAGGGAAAGTGACAGAGATCGGCAGTTCTGCCCTACAAAGAAACTCGGCATCACAAGAATCAAGGGATTTTAAAGTTGTCATCACACTCGAAAATCCACCAGCCAATCTCAAGCCGGGCTTGTCTGCTTCCGCAGACATCATCACAGCAAGGAAAAAGAACGTTTTGGCCATCCCTATCTCCGCTTTAGTGCTAAAGGAAAGGGACTCGGACACCGATCAGCAGCAAGAAGAGAGTCAGCAAGAGGGAGTTTACACGGTAGAAAACGATCGTGTGAAATTCCAACCCGTTCAGAAAGGAATCATGGGAGAGTTGAAAATTGAGATCGCATCCGGCCTCGTGGAAGATCAGGACATTGTTGTGGGCCCATACAGCGCCCTGCGCGAGCTTAAAGACGACAAGCTGATCAAGACCGACAAAACCAAAGAAAAAGACAAGTGAACAGCCAGAACAATATTCTCATCCGTGTTGAAAATCTCTGGAAAATCTACCAGATGGATAAGCAGAAGGTCAGTGCTCTCTGTGGGGTCACATTTACAATCTCCCAAAATGAATTTGTGGCGATCATGGGACCTTCGGGTTCAGGCAAATCCACACTCATGAATCTTCTAGGCTGTCTGGACACGCCAACAGAAGGAGATTACTTCCTCAATGAAAAGCAGGTTAGTACACTGAGCGAGAATGAGCTCGCATATATCCGAAATCAAGAAATCGGTTTTATCTTCCAGGTGTTCAACCTTCTTGCTCGTGCAACGGCCTATCATAACGTGGAACTCCCCCTCATCTACAAAGGAGCGAGTCGAGATGAGCGTGAAAAAAAGGTTTATAAAGCTTTAAAAATGGTTGAGATGGACCACAGGATGGACCATCGGCCCTCAGAGCTTTCAGGTGGGGAGAGACAGCGCGTGGCCATCGC